>JBBSNV010000487.1:0-2278 GCA_038260375.1 Reyranellales bacterium | reverse complement strand
GGCAACGCCGCGCGCCTTGTCCTTGCCGAGATAGGCCATGCCGTCCAAGGTGCAGCGATTGTCGGTGCCATAGGCAGTGGGCTGCACGATCACCACGCGATCCAGCCCCAGCCGCTGCATCATCTTGGCATAGGCCGCAACCGGCGCATCGGGCGCAGCCAGCTTGGCGGTCGGCGCCAATTTGTATTTTGGATCGTAGACATGGATATGCGTGTCGCAGGCGCCGGCTGGCGTTGCCTCTCGCGGCTTGGTGACGAATTCCGGCATCGGCATGGCTATTCTCCCAAAGCCTGTTCCAGCAACGCCAAGGCGCCGGCGCCAAACGCCAGCATGTTGGCGTAGCGGTCGGCGCTGCCGGTTTCCAAGGTGACGCTCTTCTCCACCGGCCCGGCGATGGCGAAGCAGCTATGGCCGGCGGCATCGCCATAACCATTGCCCGTTGGCCCGGCCGCGCCGGTCTCGCACAAGCCCCAGGTCGCACCCAAATTATCGCGTGCGCGCCGCGCCATGAACAGCGCATAGGGCTCGCTGGACGAACGCATGCCGGCCAGCTCCTGGCGCTGCACGCCGAACAGCGATTTGCCGGCGATGCGCGTGTACACCACCGCGCCGCCCTGGAAATAGACCGAGGCGCCGCCCACCGACAGCAGCGCCGCCGACACCAGCCCGCCGCTGGACGATTCAGCTACCGCCACGGTCTGTTTGCGCGCCTTCAAGCGAACGGCGATGCGTTCGGCCGCGGCTAACAGTTCTTTCATGATCGTTCCCCCTCGCGCCTTCTGTCATGCTGAGCACAGCGAAGCATCGTGTATAATCGGCGGCGATTTTTCCGCTGAGGCAAGATCCTTCGCTTCGCTCAGGACGACGGCGAAGGTGCTACGAACCGTACTTGATTTCCACCACTTCGACCGGCTCTGCGCCCTGAGGCGTGCGCACCTCGACCGTGTCGCCGACCCGCGCCTTGAGCAGCGCGCGCGCCAGCGGCGAAATCCAACTGATCTCGCCCTGCTCGCCGCGCACTTCGTCGATGCCGACGATGCGCACTGTGTGTTCCTTGTCGTGCTTGTCGGCATAGGTGACGGCGGCGCCGAAAAAAACTTGGGCGCGATTCTTCTGCTGCGCCGGATCGACCGGCTCGGCGATTTCCATGCGCTTAATCAAATGGCGGGTGCGGCGATCGATCTCACGCAGCCGCTTCTTGCCGTAAAGGTAGTCGCCGTTCTCCGAACGGTCGCCATTGCCGGCCGCCCAATGCACCACCTCGACCACTTTGGGCCGCTCGACCCGAGTGAGTTGGCGCAGTTCGTCCTTCAGCCGCTGCAGGCCCTCGGGCGTAATATAATTCTTGGTACCGATCGGTAGGGGGATGGCGACGTCATCGACATCGTCGTCCTCGTTGTCGGTTTCCTTGGTGAAAGCCTTGCTCATTTACGCGCCATGCAAGCCAGCGCTGCGACGCAAGAGCAATTCGGCTCGGTCGCGCAGGATCAGGTAGCTTAGCCGGCTCTCGAAGGCCAGGTCGGAAAACGGACTATCGATCACTGGCATGCTCCCGAGTTGACGGCGGCCACCATAGCATCAACGGCGGAAAGCCACCGCCGTTGGCTCTATCGCGACCCTGCCGCTGAGTTTTGCCGGCATGGTAGTCTGGCGCTGCGGTACAATGAACCGGCCACACACGGAGAGAAAACGATGCGCCTCTGGCAATTGGCACTAGCCGCGGTACTGACGCTCGCTGCCCAAACCGCGCTGGGGGCGCCGCAAAGATACACCTGGGACGGGCTGGGCAATGGGGATGCCAAATGCGGCATCTACCGTATGCATATCGAATTCACGGTCGATAATGGCCGCGCCACCGGAATGTTTCAGCAAAAGGGCCGAACGATGCGTAACTTCGATCTGCCGGTCGGCGCCGACGGCAAGTTCGCCGGTCAGGTTGCGGTGAGCGGCGGCACCATGAGCTTGAACGGCGTGATCGGCACCAGCTCGGAATTGAAGCTGACCGGCTATTGCAATTTCGGCGGTGCGCTGACGGCGGCGTGAGGTAAAGCAGCCAAAGCGGGGCGGTGAGATTGCCGCTGATTTTGCAACGCGATCGGGCTAGGCTTGGCCAAGGTTTGGAACATTTACTGCAGGAGATTGATCGATGCGTATCTTGCGTGCCGCGGCTTTAGCCGCACCATTCTTGCTGATGGCTCAGGCCAGCTGGGCCGCCGATAAATACGTGTGGGACGGCAATGGCGGCGGCCAGGGCCAAAAATGTTCCAGCTATGTGTTC
>JBBSNV010000486.1:0-2278 GCA_038260375.1 Reyranellales bacterium | reverse complement strand
GGCGCGAAGTGGTGGCGCGGCTGATCCATGCGCGCGCCGATCTTCTGGTGGTCACCGCCTTGGCCTCTGCGGCGTGGGATGCAACGGCTGCGGGCGATCGCGACCTGACCTTTCCATTGTGGGGTGCGATGGGCGGCGCGGTGTCGCTGGCGTTGGGGCTGGCGCTGGCGCAACCCAAGCGCCGCGTGCTGGCGCTCACCGGCGATGGCGAGATGCTGATGGGCATGACGGCGCTGACCACTTTGGGCGCGTTGCGCCCGGCCAATCTGGGCATCGCCGTGCTCGACAACGAGCATTACGGCGAAACCGGCGGGCAGCGCACCAACACCGCGCGCGGCAGCGACATCGCCGCCATTGCCAAAGCTTGCGGCATCGCCGATGTCGGCACAGTGCGGCAGCAGCGCGATGTGACGCGAGCGGTCAATGCGCTGGCGACCGGCAAGAAACTTGCGTTGCGTGTGTTCAAGGTGCGGATGGAAGAGCTGCCGTTGGTGCTGCCGCCCAAGGACGGCGCCGTGCTGCGCGATCGTTTCCGCCGCGCGCTCAATCTCGACAAATGAAAACATCGACTGGTTGGCTGAAACACCAGCGAAAACCGCCTGTTACGCGGATTTGCCCTGGCCCGGGCTTTGCCCTATTCTCCGCCCGCGATATTGGGGACCCGTAGCTCAGCTGGATAGAGCGCTGCCCTCCGAAGGCAGAGGTCATGAGTTCGAATCTCGTCGGGTCCGCCATTCCGCAAAAAGCCATAAAGTCCGATCAGCGTTGATTTGCACCTGAGACAAGTTCTCCATTCAGGGAGGATGAGCGATGTCGCGATGGTTCTGTGGCTGGGCTTGGCCGTCATGTCGTTTGGTGCGCCGTTGCGTGCGCATCCGTCCACGCCGCAAGCCAATTTCCCGCTGTCGGGCGACTTCGAGCTGCTGAGCCATCGCCGCGCCAGCGCGGTGAGCGCGCCGGCCGATCTCGGCGCAGTGCCGGCCCCGGGCACGGTGGTGTCGTTCGGCGCCACGTTGCGCTGGATTGACGGCCGCGTGTGCCAGCGTTGGAGCGCTACACCGTTCAAGGGCCTCCCGTTCGATCTGCACGACCGCAATCTGTCCGACATGCTGATCGGTCCGATCGACCAGCGGCCGGAGCGGCGCCTGAACGCGCTGTTCCGCCTGACCTGCGATGGCGCCGAGCTGAGCTGGCTGCTGGCAGTCGACGAGCGCGTGGCCATCGTGCGCAGCGCCAATGGCGCCAGCTTTGCCATCCTGGTGCTGCGGCCTTCGCCGGAACTGGTGCGCCGCATCCAGGACGGCTTGCGCAAACAGCAGCTTTATAACGGGGCCGCCACGGGAATCATGGACGAATTGACCCAGGTGGCGCTGGCCAGCTACGCCGAGCGCCGGGGCGCCGGCTATCGCTTCATGCCCGTGGCGCCGACCGCCAATCTGCTCGCCGGCTTGGGCGTATTCGACTAGTTGGGCGGGTGCTACACTGCCGGCTGCGGGGGTACGGCAGCATGATTGGGGTCGGTCGTCTGCTCTTCCAGGGCGTGGTGAGCGCATCTATTGCGCTGGGCGCCGCTGTGCTGTTGGCCGGCGTCGCCGCAGCACAATCGATCTCTGTCGACAAATCGATCTACGGCGCCGACGAGACCATCCGCATTTCCTACAGCACGCCGTCGTCCTGCCTTTTTTGCGAACTGCACATCATCAATCTATCCGACAACCTGCGTTACTCGAGCTTCGATGCCTGGATCCGCGACGCGTTCTACAAGCCGGGCGGCGTCAGCAAAAAGCCGGTGTTCTACTCCTATTCCGAAGAGCGCGTACGGCTCGAGGCCGGCCGCACGGGCACGTTCGAGTACAGCAGCAATCTTCTCAAGGGCAACCAGGACAAAAGCCGCGGCTGGTTCCGCGTGCTGCTGATCCGAGAAACGACGGAGATTCTGGCGCAGGCGCCGTTCATGGTGATCAAGCGCCGTGGCCCACCACCCAGCGTGCTGCAACTGGAAAACGAGCTTGGCGCGAGCGCCGGCAGTTTCATAGGCGCGCAGCGGCTGGTGGCGCGCCTGGCCAAAGCGCCGGCCTCGCCTGATGCGATCAAAAGCGATTTATGGCGGTTGGGCGCCGACACCTCGTTGCGCAGCTGGACTCTAACGCCGAGCAGCAGCGTCCAGGCGCTGCAACTCGATGGTTTCAGGGCCGGCAGTTACGAAATGCGCTTTCTCAACCGTCAGCCGGGCCTCGTGCTGGGAGCCGGGACGTTTGAGGTGACCTATCCCTATAGC
>JBBSNV010000485.1:0-2285 GCA_038260375.1 Reyranellales bacterium | reverse complement strand
TCGCGCGTGGTGGTGACGGCGATGCCGCGCTGGTGCAGCCAATCGGCCAGCAGGCGCAGCTGTGTCGATTTACCCGCGCCCTCGCCGCCTTCGATGGTGATAAAATGTCCGGTCATGCCGGCATTAAAGCATCAGGAATGCTGGCCCAACACGTAATACTTCACGCCGCTCATGATGCGGCCGAAAAAGCCCATCTTCTCGACGTCTTCGGCGGCCACCAAGGGGAATTCGCTGGTGGCGGCATTGCCGCCCGACACCACCAGCTTGCCGATCGGCTGGCCTTTTTTGATTGGGGCCTTGACCGGACCGTCATCCACCACAAGGACCTTCATCGCTGTGCGCGCGCCACGCGGCAGGGTCAGCAGCGCGTTCGCGGTCACGGTGAGCGGCAGCTTGGCGTTAACGCCCATCCAGACATCGGCTTGGGCTACGATCTCGCCTGGCTTGAACAGCGAATAGTTCTCGAATTCGCGGAATGCCCATTCCACCAGGCGCTCGGATTCCTGCTGGCGCTGCTTGACGCTGTTCAAGCCGTTGATCACCAGCACGATGCGCCTTCCGCCGCGCTCGATCGATCCGGTCAAGCCATAGCCCGCCTCGTCGGTGTGGCCGGTCTTCAAGCCGTCGGCGCCCGCCACTTTGCCTATCAGCGGGTTGCGATTGAACTGGGTCTGATAGTTTTGATACTTGAATTCGCGCTCGGCGTAATACTGTTTATAGAAATCCGGGAAGTCCTTGATCGTGCGCTGGGCCAGGATCGCCAAATCATGCGCGGTGGTGAACTGGGCCTCGTCCGGCCAGCCGTCGGGATTGGTGAAAATGCTCTTGGTCATGCCTATGGCGCGTCCCTTCTTGGTCATGCGCTCGGCAAAGGCGGTCTGGCTGCCCGAGATGCCCTCGGCCACCACGACGGAAGCATCGTTGCCCGAATGCACGATGATGCCAGGGATCAAATCGCGCACTGCCACCTGGCTGTCGAGGGCCACGAACATCTTAGAGCCCTGCATGCGCCAAGCCGCTTCGCTGACGCGATACTGCGTATCTAAGGTGACGCGGCCGGCTTTCATCTCCTCCCACAGCAGGTAGATCGTCATCATCTTGGCCATCGACGATGGCTTCATCGCCACGTCGGCATCCTTAGCCAGCAGCACGGTGCCAGTGTTGACGTCGATCAGGTAAGCCTGCTTGCCCAGAGTATCGATGCCGATCTGCGACGGCGTCATCGGCTCGGTCGGGGTGGTGTCTTTGTCTTTGCTGGCGTTCTGCTGGCCCGGCTTGCCGGCTGGCGCGCCAGGCTTCTTGGCCTGCGACTTGCCTGGCTTGGCGGGCGGCCTATTGGTCGCCTCGGGCTTGTTTTGATTCTGGTGCTGCGCCCATAGCGGCGGCGCAATCAGGCTGACGCCGGCGGCCAGCGCAACAATGACGACAAGACGACGATAAAATTCCAACACTGTGGCGGTACTCCCTGCCCGATTCATTTCGACATTCTAATCGTTGACCACACGCGCATCGCGGTATCCAGCCTGCAGCACCTGCCCGCGTAAGGCATCGGCGGCTTGCATGCTGGCCAGCGGTCCTAGCCGCACGCGATACAGCTCTCGCCCGTTGGCCTGCACTGGAGAAACCGAAGCAGCGCCGTATTGCGACAGCTGCACGCGCACTTTCTCCGCATTGTCGAATTGCGAGAATGCGCCGGCCTGCACGTAAATCTGGCCGCTGCCGCCCAGAGGAGCTGACGACGGCGAGAAAGGTTGCGGCGGTGGCGAGACCACTGGCGGCGAGACCACAGGCGGCGAGACCACTTGAGGGGCAACTTGCGGCGGCGGCAGAGCCGCAGCTTGGTTGCCCAAGGTTGAGGGTGGCGGCGCTAGCTGAACCGCCTGGTTCGGCGTCGACTGAACGGGCTTCGACCATGCGGCTTGGGGTGGCTGTGGTTGTAGTGGCGGCGGCGCAATCGGCGTCGAGATGACTTGCGACGAATACGATCCCGTTGGCGGAGCCGGTGGCGCGGGCGTTTGCGGATCCGACGACACCACCATCGGCCCATAGCTCGATCCCTTGGGCGGCGGCGGATCGCCGGGCGACCAGATCGGCTGCGAAGCGCTGACGAGTTGGGGCGGAGATGGCGGCGGCGCATTGGCAGGTCGCGGCGCGCTGGCAATCACCGGACCGAGTGTGGTGTCGAGCACGTTCGGTGGCGAAGACGGGGATGGCGAAGACGAAGACGGGGGCAGTGAAGAAGGATTGCTGAGCGCGGCCATCTGATCGCCGACGCCGCCGCCATT
>JBBSNV010000484.1:0-2286 GCA_038260375.1 Reyranellales bacterium | reverse complement strand
TGGGCCATCCGGCGGATCCAGATATCGGACATGACGGGCATCTAATTCTCCCCACCGGCCGCGAGCATAATTGGGCGGTGCTGCCGGTCCTTTTAGACAATGCCACCTTTGGCTACAAGCTTCAGTCCTTTGGACTGGCTGTACCGTTTTGATCGGCGGGCTTTTCGCTGGTTTTGGCTTGGTCGCTGGCGTGGCCACTTGCCTGGTTCCTGGCCTGGTGCTTGCGTTTTTTCAGGTTTTCCCGCAGCGCCGCCGCCAGGCGCTGTTCGCGCTTTATGGTGGTGGCGGGTTTGGAGCGGTTTTGCGTCATAACGGGCCGAGAGATTAAGGGTGAATCTGACCACCCCTATACGGCAAACTTATGGCCATAAGGAGAACAACTAATGACCGCTACCACGATCCGGGCTCTACGCACGCCCGACGACCGCTTTGCCAATCTGCCGGACTATCCCTGGCAACCGCTCTATATCGATCAGCTCAGCTCCAGCCCGCCCTATGCCGGCTTGCGCATGCATTATATCGATGAAGGCCCGCGCGGAGGCCCAGGCGGAGGTCCAGGAGGTAGCGCCCAGCACGTGGCGCTCATGCTGCATGGCCAGCCGACCTGGTCGTACCTCTATCGCCGCATGATCCCCAAATTCGCCGCCGCCGGCTATCGCGTGGTGGCGCCCGATCTGTTCGGCTTCGGCCGTTCCGACAAGCCGGTCGACGAAGCGGTTTACACTTTCGACTTCCACCGCGATTCGCTGCGCTTGTTCATCGAACAACTCGGCCTGCGCAACATCACCCTGGTGTGCCAGGACTGGGGCGGCTTGCTGGGCCTTACTCTGCCGATGGACATGCCCGATCGATTCGAGCAATTGCTGGTGATGAACACCATGTTGGCGACCGGCGACGAGCCGCTGACCAAGGGCTTCCTCGATTGGCGCGCCTTCAACGCCAGCCAGCCCGACATGAATGTCGGCGGCTTGCTCAAGCGCGCCTGCCCGCAGCTCAGCGACGCCGAAGCCGCCGCCTATTCCGCGCCTTATCCCGACGTCACCTATAAGGCCGGCGTGCGGCGCTTTCCCAATCTGGTGCCCGATGGCCCCGATGCGGCCGGCGCCGCGTTGTCGCGGCGCGCCCGGTCGTGGTGGCAAGAAGACTGGCGCGGCCAGAGCTTCATGGCGATCGGCATGAGAGACCCGGTGCTGGCTACAGTGATGCCCCGATTGCGCGCATGGATACGCGGCTGCCCGCCGCCCATGGAAGTAGCCGAGGGCGGGCATTTCCTCCAAGAGTGGGGCGGGCCGGTCGCCGATGCCGCGATCGCCGCGTTCGGCAAAGGCAGTTAGCTGGCCTTTAGGACGCGGCTGACTCATAATCGCCGCAGCCGATCGTCGAACGGATCATCGCTCATGGCATTGTTCAAACGCAGCACCGGATACCCAACCAAGCGCGGCCGCACTCTGGAAGTCGGTTGGGTGTTGCAGCCCGGCATGGCGACGGCCGTGTGGTTCGAGCCGCAACCGTTCCGCCGCGAGGGTCCGCCGCCGCCCACCGCCAAGGCGGTGCAGAACTGCCCGGCGGTGATCGACTACGACGCGCGGCATTTCGTAGTGCCCTGCCCGGTCGATCTCAACATTGCGCTGGCCAAGGACAAGGACGGCAAGGTGGTGCTGCGCAATCTCGACGGCGCGGCCAGTTCGGTGGCGCCCAGCCATTTGGCCAAGCTGGTGCATCTGAATTCGCCGGGACAATGGCGCCATCCCGAGCGGCCGTTGATCCAGATCTCCACGCCCTACCGCTTCATCGCCGACGAGCCTTGCTTCATCAACCAAATGCCGCCGTTCCTGCATTACCGGCGCGAACAATGGCCCGGCACCATGATCGCCGGCCGGTTCCAGGCCGATGTCTGGCCGCGCATCATGATGTGGGCGTTCGAGTGGATGGACCCCAGCAAGCCGCTGCAATTGCGCCGCGGCGAGCCGTGGTTCTATCTGCGCTTCGAACCGAGCGACGATTCGGACCGCCCGGTGCGCATGGTCGAGGCGGAATGGACGCCGGAGCTGGCCGAGTATTGCCAGAGCATCGATGGCGTCACCAACTACGTCAAACGCACCTTCTCGCTGTTCCCCAGCGCCGCCAAGCGCCGCCCGGCCAAGTTGCTGAAGAAGAAAGAACGCTGACGCCAGAATTCCGTCGTCCTGAGCGAAGCGTGTGATATTAACCTCTCCCCGTTAAAACGCTAGGGCATCTACACATCATTGCGCGTCAAATTGACTCGGTGTGGCAGTGGGGATTCCC
>JBBSNV010000483.1:0-2296 GCA_038260375.1 Reyranellales bacterium | reverse complement strand
GACGTCGGCGCCAATCGGATCATCATGATGCTGTCGCATGACAGGCCAATGGCGCTGTCCATTGTGTCTAGGCAGCGCCGTATCGCACAAAATCCTGTATCCTGATGGCATATCGGCGACTTCTCGCGAGGTTGCACGTCTCAAAACACGATGCGGCGAGGCGGCGGGCAAGTCGTTTGCCCCGGACCGGCGCTCGGGTAAGGTCATGAGCGGGAACGATTTTCGCCGGGGTCATGGAAAGCAGCCTGTTTCGCTATATCTGGACGCATAGCCGGCGCGATCAGGTTCTGATCGTGCTGACGGTATTGCTCGCCCAGATTTTCTATTTCCTTTCGCTCAACCTGCCCAAGACCATCGTTAACGACGCCATCCAAGGCAAGCCGTTCCCGACGCCCGATGCCACGGTAAATTTCATGCGCATCGATATCGGGATGCCTGGCTTCCTGGGCGGGGGGCGCTTGCATTTGTTCGATGGCGTGCCGCTGGAGCAGATCCCGTATCTGTTCGCCGTGTCGTGCAGCTTTTTGTTGATGGTGATGATCAACAACGGTTTCAAATACCGCATCAACACTACCAAGGGCCGCATGGGCGAACGCATGCTGCGACGTTTGCGCTACGAGCTGTTCGACCGCGTGGTGCGCTTCCCCGCCAATCACTTCCGCAAGGTGAAGCAGGCGGAAATCGCCACCATGATCAAGGACGAGGTCGAGCCCTTGGGCGGCTTCATCGGCGACGCCTATGTGCAGCCGTTCTTTCTCGGCGGTCAGGCGATCACCGCGCTGTTCTTCATTTTGACGCAAAGCATGTGGCTGGGCGGCGTGGCGGTGGCGGTGCTGGCGGTGCAGGCCTTCATCATCCCAAAATTGCGCCGGCGCGTGCTGGTGTTGGGCAAGGCGCGCCAGTTGACCGCGCGCCAATTGGCCGGGCGTATTGCTGAAGCGGTCGACGGCTCGGCGGAGATCCACGCCAATGCCACGTCGAACTACGAACGCGCCGACATCTCGCATCGGTTGGGCACCATCTTCGGCATCCGCTTCGAACTCTATCAGCGCAAATTCGCGGTCAAGTTCTTGAACAACGTGCTAGCCCAGACCACGCCGTTTTTGTTCTACCTGATCGGCGGCTATCTCGCGATCACCGGGAAGATGGACGTCGGCGGCGTGGTGGCGGCGATCATCGCCTACAAGGATTTGCCCGGCCCGGTGAAGGAGCTGATCGACTGGGACCAGCAGCGCCAGGACGTGCAGATCAAATACGAGCAGGTGATCGAGCAATTTACGCCCGACGACATGTTGGCGCCCGAACTGCAGATACCGCTGAGCGACAAGGTCGAACGGCTGAAAGGCGAGGTAACGGCCAATAATCTGAATTTGACCGACGAGGCCGGCACGCGACTGCTGGAAGGCGCGTCGTTCAAGTTTCCGGTCGCGGCGCATGTCGCGGTGGTGGGTCCGCCGACCGGCGGCAAGGAAGCCATCGCCCTGGTGGTGGGGCGGCTGATGCGGCCCAACGCCGGTTCGCTCACCATCGGCGGCAAGGATCTGTTCGCCATGCCCGAGGAAGTCACCGGCTCGGTGATCGGCTATGTCGGGCAGGACGTCTATCTGTTCCCGCACAGCGTACGCGACAACATCCTGTATAGCCTTAAGCACAAGCCGCTGCGCCCGCCCGAATTGGACGAAGAGGCCAAGCGCGAGCGTGAGCGCTTCTTGTTCGAAAGCCGCCGCTCGGGCAATCCCGATCTCGATCCGACAGCCGATTGGGTCGATTACGAAGCGGCGGGCGTCACCGATGCCGAGGAACTCGACCAGAAGCTGCTGGAGATTCTCAAGGTGGTCGAGCTCGACAACGACATTTACTATCTCGGCCTGCGCGGCACCTTGGATCCCGAGCGCCGGCCCGACGCGGCCGAGGCGATCATGCAGGCGCGCGCTGAGTTGCACGAGCGCCTGGCCGACGCCAAATTCGCCGGGCTGGTCGAGCCGTTCGACCGGGAACGCTACGCACGCAACATGTCGGTGGCGGAAAACCTGCTGTTCGGCACGCCGCGCGATGCGGCCTTTGCCCCAGAGCGCATCGCCAACAACCCGCTGGTCCTGGCCACCTTGGACCAGCTCGGGCTGACCGAGGCCCTGACCGAGATGGGCTACGACATCGCCGAAACCATGGTCGAGCTGTTTGCCGATCTGCCGCCAGGCCATCCGTTCTTCGAGCAATTCAGCTTCATCGCCGCCGAGGATTTGCCCGAGTTCCGCCTCATGCTGTCGCGCCGCGGCAAGGGCGCGCTCGCCACCAT
>JBBSNV010000482.1:0-2305 GCA_038260375.1 Reyranellales bacterium | reverse complement strand
GCATGGCGCGCCGCGTCATGGCCAATATCAATCGCGTCAAGCGGCCCTCGGTGCAGATCGAACCGCCGCGCGAGCCGCTTTACAACGCCGAAGAGATGTATGGCGTGGTGCCGACCGATGCGCGCCAGCCTTACGACGTGCGCGAGATCATCGCCCGTCTGGTCGATGGCAGCGAGTTCGACGAGTTCAAGCAGCTTTACGCCACCACCGTGGTGTGCGGCTTTGCCCATATCTGGGGCTACACAGTCGGCATCGTCGGCAATAACGGCATTCTGTTTTCGGAATCGGCGCTGAAGGCCACGCATTTCATCGAGCTATGCGGTCAACGCGGAATACCCCTCATATTCCTGCAGAACATCGTCGGCTTCATGGTCGGCAAGAAGTACGAAGCGGGCGGCATCGCCAAGGACGGCGCCAAGATGGTAACGGCTGTGGCCACGGTGAACGTGCCGAAATTCACCGTCATCGTCGGCGGCAGCTACGGGGCCGGTAATTACGGCATGTGCGGCCGTGCCTATAGCCCGCGGTTCTTGTGGATGTGGCCGTCGGGCCGCATCTGCGTCATGGGCGGCGAGCAGGCGGCCTCGGTATTGGCCACGGTCAAGCGCGATGGCATCGAGCGCGGTGGTCAGCAATGGAGCGCCGAAGAAGAGGCGGCATTCAAGAAGCCGATCCGCGACCAGCTCGAAGCCGAGGCGCATCCGTATTTCGCGTCCGCCCGCATCTGGGACGACGGCGTGATCGACCCCGCCGATACCCGCATGACTTTGGGCCTGGCGCTGTCCGCCACCATGAACAAGCCGATCGAACCGACCAAGTTCGGCGTGTTCCGGATGTGATGACGGTGACTTCTCTTAGTTCGTCACCCCGGCCAAGCGCTCATTCTTATGAGTGCGCTATCCGGGGCCCATCTCAGCGGAGTGATGGCCATCGTTTGGATCGACATGGACCCCGGATAGCGCTGCGCGCTTCCGGGGTGACGACATTTTTGTGTGACGATGCATGACCGACTCGATCCTCTATTCGCTGAGCGACGGCGTCGCCACCCTCCGGCTCAACCGGCCGGCGGCGCATAACGCGTTCGACCGCGCGATGGGCGAGGCGCTGATCGCGGCCTGCGGTCGCGCGGCGAAAGACGATGCGGTGCGCGTGGTGGTGCTGGCGGCCGATGGGCTGACTTTTTCGGCCGGTGGCGATTTCAATTGGGTGCTGGATTGGCCCAAACTGCCCCGCGCTGAAGTCGAAGCCGCAGCACGGTTGCTGGCCGACTTGGTGCAGACGATCTGTGACCTGCCCAAGCCGACCATCGCGCGTGTGCAAGGTTCGGTGGCCGGCGGCGGCGTCGGCATCATGTTGGCTTGCGATTATGCGATGGCGGCAGAAGGCACACGGATCGGCCTGACCTCGGTGCGCAATGGGCTGTTGGCCGGCATTGCCATTCCGGTGTTGATCCAGGCGGTCGGCACGCGCCGGGCGCGGCAGATGCTGATGCATGGCGGCATGTATGAAGCAAAAGATGCGGCGGCGATCGGCTTGGTCGATCGTGTCTTGCCGGCAGCGTCGCTCGATGGCGAAATCGCCAAGCTGGCCGACGAACTCCAGCGTGGCGCGCCCAGCGTGCAGGCGCTGATCAAGAAATTGGCCACTGAAATGGATGCCAAGCCTAACGATACGGCGATGGCGCAAAAGATCGGGCAGCACGTGGCCGCGCAATGTCTGACCCCGGATGCGACCGAAGGCATGAGTGCGTTCCTAGAAAAGCGCAAACCGGGCTGGGTCGTGCCGAATGGGTTGAAGAATGAAAGTCGAGGCTGAGTGATGTTCTCCAAAATCCTGATCGCCAATCGCGGCGAGATCGCCTGTCGGGTCATCAAGACGGCCAAGGCGATGGGCATTCGCACCGTCGCGGTCTATTCCGACGCCGACGCCAATGCTCGCCACGTCGCCATGGCCGACGAAGCCTGGCATATCGGCCCGTCTTCGGCGCGCGAATCATATCTGGTGGCGGACAAGATCATCGACGTCGCCAAAAAGTCCGGCGCGCAAGCGGTACATCCGGGCTACGGCTTCCTGTCGGAGAATGCCGGCTTCGCCGATGCTTGTGCTGCGGCCGGGATCGTCTTCATCGGCCCGCCGCCCAAGTCGATCCGTGCCATGGGCTCCAAGAGCGAAGCCAAGAAGATCATGGAAAAAGCTAAGGTGCCGCTGGTGCCGGGCTATCACGGCGACGACCAGAATGAGGAGCTGCTGAAGACGGAAGCCGGTCGCATCGGCTATCCGGTGCTGATCAAGGCTGCGGCCGGCG
>JBBSNV010000481.1:0-2314 GCA_038260375.1 Reyranellales bacterium | reverse complement strand
TTCCTCCCGCTGTGCGGCACGATCCTATCAGCCAAACGATTGTTTGGTAAACCGGCTCGTGCTAGGAATCGGCTAACGCGACATCAGGAGCGATTACATGGCGATGGCCCAAGCCGATGCCGGTTATGTGTTCGATCTGTCCAATCCGGCGACCAACGCCAATCCGTTTCCCGAATTCGCCCGGTTGCGCGCCGAGCAGCCGGCTCATTATTCGCCGCGCATGAAGGCATGGATCGTTACGCGCTACGACGACGTGAAGAAGATCGCGCTCGACAATGCCGGCATCTCGGCCGACCGCCTGACGCCGTTCTTCAAATCCAATCCCGAATTCCAGGGCAACACGGTCTCCGACCTGATGCGCTATATGAACCATTGGATGGTGTTCCGCGACCCGCCCGATCACACCCGCCTGCGCCGGCTATTCACCAAGGCCTTCACGCCTTCGGCCGTGGCCAATCTGCGGCCCAATATCACGGGCATCGTCAATCACCTGATCGACGGCATGGAAGCCAAAGCCAAGCGCGGCGAGCGGGTCGATTACATTGCCGATTTCGCTTATCCGCTACCAGCCACTGTGATCATGGATCTGTTGGGTGTACCGCGCGCCGATCTCGATCGCGTCAAGGTCTGGTCGGACGACATCGCGCTGTTCATCGGCACCGCCCAAGCGGCCGAGAACAAATATGCTCGCGCCGAAAAAGGCGCGACCTTGATGTCGGGCTATTTCCGCGAACTGATCGAGCAGCGCATGGCGGCGCCGACCGGCGACATGATCAGCCAGCTGATCGCCGCGCGCGACGAACGCGACATCCTGACTACCGACGAGATCATCGGCACTTGCATCCTGCTGCTGTTCGCAGGCCATGAAACCACCACCAATCTGATCGGCAATGGCTTCTATTACTCGATGAAGTTCCGCGACCAGTGGCAGCGGCTGATCGCCGAGCGCAATCTGTCGGGCCGCGCGGTCGAGGAATGGCTGCGCTATGACGGCCCGTCCGGCGCCTTGGCCCGCGTGGTGGCGCAAGATGTCGAGTTGGGTGGCAAGACCATGAAGGCGGGCCAGCGCGTGTTTGCCTTCGTCAATTCGGCCAACCGCGATCCCGAACAATTCGCCGACGCTGAGGTTTTCGACGTGGCACGCAAGGACAATCCGCATCTCACTTTCGGCCACGGCATCCATTTCTGCCTGGGCGCGCCGCTGGCCCGGCTGGAAACGCAAATTGCTGTAGACGCATTGACCGAGCGGCTGCCCGACATCGCGCTGGCGACCGATCAGGTGGAATGGACCGATTCGCTGATCCTGCGCGGCATCAAATCGCTGCCCGTCAAACTCAGCGCCTAGCAAGGAGCCCAACATGACGCAACAGGTCATCCTGGCCGGCGGCGCACGCACCGCGTTCGGCGATTTCGGCGGCGCATTGAAGGACGTGAAGCTGACCGACATGGCCGCCCATGTCGCCAAGGCGTCACTGCAGCGCGCCAAGGCCAAGCCGGAAGATATCGATCACATCGTGTTCGGCGCTACGATGTTCCCGGACAAGGACACGATGTTCAACGCACGCGTGGTCGGCATCAAGGCTGGCCTGCCTGAAGAGACAAGCGCGCTGGCGGTGATCCGAGCCTGCGGCACGGGATTGCAGGCGATCGTCTCGGCCGGCCAACAGATCCAGACCGGCCATTCGCAGCTCGCCGTGGCCGGCGGCGCGGAAAGCTACAGCCGCGTGCCCTACGTCGTGACCACTGCGCGCTGGGGCAAGAAGCGTGGACCGCAGGTGCTGGAGGACCAGCTCGACTGGGCCTATCGCTGCCCTTTCACCGACGAATTCATGGGCGAGACGGCGGAGAACCTGGCCGAAGATTATCAATACGAGCGCGAGGCGATGGACGATTGGGGCCATATGAGCCAGCTCCGCGCCGGCCATGGCATTAGCTCGGGCTTTCTAGCCAGGCAGATCGTCCCGATCGAGGTGCCGGACGGCAAAGGCACGAAAAGCTTCGCGGTGGACGAATTCCCCCGCCCCACCCTCACACGCGAAAAGCTGCGCGACCTGAAGCCTGCCTTCAAGGCCGGCGGCAAGGTGACCGCCGGCAACTCCTCCGGGGTGACCGACGGCGCAGCGTTCCTGATAGTGGCCGACCGGAACTCGGCCGAGCGCAAGGGCATCAAACCCGAGGCGCGCATCGTCGATTGGACCACCATTGGCGTTCCGCCCCGCATCATGGGCGTGGGACCGGTGCCGGCCATCGCCAAGCTGCTGGCCAATAACGGGCTAAAGGTTTCCGACATCGACTATTTCGAGATCAACGAGGC
>JBBSNV010000480.1:0-2343 GCA_038260375.1 Reyranellales bacterium | reverse complement strand
GGCTCGCGTTACAATCCGCAAATCTATTCGCTGGTCGAGCCGGCGGACAATTCGCTGATTATTTTCTCCTCGAGCTTCTGGCACGAGGTGCAGCAGGTGCGTTGCCAAAGCGGCGCCTATGCCGACAGTCGGTTCACCTTGAACGGTTGGATCGGCGTGGCCCGCGAGAAAGATGCCAAGCCACCGCCGTAGTGTCTTGCGGGCCGGAGCAAATCGCCTTTTGACGGAATCGCTTTGGCTTCCGTCTAGTCCTGATCCGCTCTAGCGCTTGCCGGTGTCGACCAGCTGCTGCATCACCGGCGGGCCGAACGGCATAGCCTCGCGGTTGCGGTCGAACGCGCCGATGTAGTCGCGGAATTTCTGCAGTTCCTTGCCGGCCAGCTTCGGCCCGACCGGCATGGAGAATTCGACCGGATTGATCGGCGCGCCGTTCTTGCGCACCTCGTAGTGCAGATGCGGGCCGGTGGCCAGGCCGGTCATGCCGACATAACCGATGATCTCGCCCTGGCGCACGCGCACGCCCGAGCTGATGCCGCGCGCGAAGCCGGTCATGTGACCGTACGCGGTCGAAAACGTCGCGCTGTGGCGGATCATGACGAAGTTGCCGTAGCCGCCTTTTTGGCCGGCGAATTCGATCGTGCCGTTGCCGGCGGCGAAGATCGGCGTGCCGGCGGGAGCGCCGAAATCGACGCCGGCATGCATGCGGGTGAATCCGAGAATCGGGTGGCCGCGCATGCCGAATGACGAGGTGATTTTGGCGCCGTCGATCGGCGTGCGCAGCAGCGCCTTGATGATGCTCTGGCCGTCGAGGCCATAATAATCCTCGTCGCCGCTATCGGGCTTGTAGCGATAGAACGCCAGCTTCTTGCCGCGCAGCACCAGCTCGGCATAGAGCACGCGGCCTTCGCGCGCCACGCGGCCGTCGCTGGTGTAAAGTCGCTCGGCCACCACTTCGAACGTGTCGCCGGGCTGGATGTCGCGCTGGAAGTCGACGTCGTAGCTGAAGGCGCGGATTACGTCGCTGAGGATCGGGATCGGCACGCCGGCGGCGATGCCGTTGCCGAACAGCGATTCGTCGATGCGCACGGCATACCGTGCGCGCAAAATGGTCAGCGGGTATTTGACTTCACCGGCGGAATAATTGCCGTCGTCGCCGCGCTTGACCGTGACGTCGCGCTCGGCCTCCGGGCGCAACGCGATCTGCAACAATTGCGCGGTGGTGCCGCTTTCGCCCGGTTGCACGGTGACGGTGAGGGTCTGGCCGATTTGCAGGCGACGCGGATTGTAGAATCCCGCCATGGCTTGCACCGCGCCCGACGCTTGCGGCGAGGGGATGCCGACATCGGTGAGAATTTTTACCAAGGTGTCGCCCTTGTCGATGCGCAGCACCATGTCGAGCCGATCGCTGGGTGCGGCTGGTTGCATCTGACTGTCGGCGGAAGCGGCCGGCGGCACGGTAAAGAAATCTTGGTCCTGGTCCGGGATCGCTTGCAAGGTGATGGTGGCTGCAATCGGCGCAGGCATGGGCGCTTCTGCCGCCACGACTTGAGTCTTTTTTGGCGCGATGCTGAAGGCTGCGATGCCCAGCGCCACGATAACCAGGCCGCCGCCCAGCATCGCCAAATTGCGTCTGCCTAAAGTAAGCAAGCTGGCCGGCACAACCGGCCGCCAGGAAGCGAGCTTGGCCGCGGCGTTACCAGCCCAAGTCTGGAAGGGCGGCAGACGTGCGGGGATTAGCTTGGCCCATAGCGATCGGAGCTGCCCCGGATCTCTCATAGCTTTCCCACCCATTTTTCTCGTCTGAAGGTCGGCACGATGCCGGTGAGTTTTCGCCTTGTCAACCGATTCGTCATGCGAATCAAGCGCTTCGTGAGCGTCTTTCGCCTGGCGCAGGGCGGAAATGCCTGGTTTGCCGCGGTGCAACCAGGGCGCGGGAACAAGCCTGCCGCAATGTGGATAAGGCGCGGAAGCGCCAGCGAAAATGCCCGGATTTTGCCGCAAAACAATAATTGACAGTGAAAGCCGGCAAGGCTTATAACCCGCGCCTTCCCGAGAGCACGGGGCCGCCAGCAGCGTGAGCAGTTGCGCTGAAGGTTGTTTTTGCGCTTATCGGATTGTTGTTTGACATGGTTGGTGAGTAGGAAGGGATACGTCGGCGGCGGTGGTCGTGGGCGGTTATCTGGTGCGTGTCTCGCGAGGGGCATGTGTTGGTTGACTGACCGCGTATTAACCGTTCGCAGACGAAGGCGATCTTTGTTCTGGATTTAGGTCCAAGCGCGAGCTTGGTTTTAGGTTTGGAATGGGGGTCGGCCAGATGTTTGTGAAGGGATCCGTTCGGCCCTG
>JBBSNV010000479.1:0-2345 GCA_038260375.1 Reyranellales bacterium | reverse complement strand
TGTGTCATATCACCGCGCTGCAGGACCGCGCCTTCTTGCGCGACAAGGCCGGAGTTGATCGCGACTTCGGCCCGTTCCCGATCGAGCGCATGAATCCGCATGGCGGCAGCGTCGCTATCGGTCATCCCTTCGCCGCCACGGGCGCGCGCATCTTGAGCCAGGCGATCAAGGAACTGGCGGCGATGCCGTCCGGCAGCCGCGCCATCGTTAGTATCTGTACCGATGGCGGCGAGGGTACGGTAGCGCTGCTCGAAGCCGTATAATCCCGCATTTCAACAATTCGCGATGGCGTTGCAAAAACATTGCGCCGACGGGAAAATTCGTTCTAAAAACATATTATGCGGTGAGTATGGTCTAAATTTATGGTTTATGCGTATTTCAAAGCTGGACGCAGTTTTGCCTCAATCGTCCCGCATCAGAGGAGCAGGTTAGTATTTGTCGATAGAGGATTTTCTCGAGCGTTAGTGGCTTGATTTGACTGCTTGAGTCTCCGCCGTTTCTCTGGCACTCCTCTCGCCCGTTCGACAAACCAACAACCTGGCATCGGCGTCATTTTTGGCGGCGAACAAGTTCTATATATTTTCAACGTAGGAGCGATTTATGGCTAAGGCCAAAGCCAAGCGTAAAACAGCGACAAAATCCAAACGTGCCGGCGGTGGCCATGGCGAACGCATCAAGGCGCTGCGTCTGTCGCGCGGATTGACGCGCAAGGAATTGGCCAAGACGGTCGGCGGCACCGAACAGTGGCTCTATCTGCTGGAGATCGACCGGGTGAAATTGCTGCCCAAGCGTATTCCGGCGTTGTGCTCGGCTTTGGGTGTCGGTCCCGAGGCGTTGACCGGCGAGCAGCCCGGCAAGGTCGCCATGGTTCCGGCCAGCCGCGTCGATATCGTCAGCAAGGCAGTGATCGACGCCGCGGTAACGCGCTTCGACCTGACGCGCTCCGAACGCAACGCGTTTTTTCAATTCCTCAATCTGACGGCCCGTCGCGCCAAGGCCGATATCGGTATGTAAGGAATCGAGCGCGCGGTGATCGTGCTGCGCGCTCGCTGCTCATCGCTTAACATACTTACATCGATAGCAATAATTCGTTTTAGCTTATGAGCGAGCGTTTCCGTGTTGTTGTCGGCAACAGGCGCCGGCGTTTGACCGGCGTCAGTAGTCAGAAATCCTACAATGTTGGGAAATCGGCCGATCCAAGAGCTTCAATCGCGGCATTTGAGGTTCATCGAGCCGCGTTACTCGCCACTTTTAAAGCCCATTAAACACATTTCCCACGGCACGATTTACCGTGCCGGGCGTTTCTCCAGACGGGAAACGCAGGGAGAAGTCATAATGAAAGTCATTTTCAACCGAATCGGGCTGGCAATCGCTTGTCTGATCGGCTTTTCGGCCTTTCCCGCCATCGCTCAGCAATCGGCCGCGCCGGCTTACAAAGACCTGGTATTCAACCGCACGGCCGGGATTTACGTTTTTCGCCTCAACGGCGCGCCCTGGATCTGCCCGGCCAGCTCTTTCTGCAAGCCGGTCCGTTTGGACGGCATCGCCGACAAGGACTTGGCCGCCACCGAGATCGAATCGCTGGGCTATGCCGACACGCGCTATTTCCTCTCGGTCCGCGCCCGTGACGACAAGGCGCGGCCTTTCATTTTCACCTGCCTCGACGACCGCTGCACCAAGCTCGACAACGAGACCGGCGATGCGGTGTTGCTCAACACGTTTCAAGTCAAACAGGGCAAAGATAGCGCCGGTCGTAGCGCGATCTTGCGCAACCTTGATTCGCGCAAAGGCCGTTCGCAATTGCTGTGGTGCGGCGACAATGGTTGCGCCGAATTGCCGGCCACCCGCGACGCCGAGCTTTATCTCAGCCTGATGGGCCGGGCGCGCTTCGACAACGCCGATCGCATCTGGCTGCGCGAACGCGCCGGGTGGGTGATGGAATGCAGCCAGGGCGAAGAGGGTGTCGAAGACCGCCTCAACTGCGACCGCAGCGACATGGTGTTCAACGATTTCCCCAAGACCGCCCCCGGCCCGGCCACTCCGCAGCCGGCCACCGCGCCGGTCGCCGCTGCCGAGCCCGACCAGCGCGCTTTGACCGCCGCGCTCGATGCTGCCATCCGCAACGGCGATTTCGTCAGCGCTGATCGGCTGTTGGCCGACGGCAATCGCCGCTTCGCCAAGCAACCGGTGTGGACGCAATATCAGACTCAACTAACCCAAGCGCGTAACGCGCGCGATCTGCAACAGCGCACCGAAGAAGCGCGTTGGCTGATCGCCGAGGCGCGCCGTTTCGCCAGCTACGAGGATTACGACGGCGCCGAACGCATGCTGCAGGAAGCAGCGCG
>JBBSNV010000478.1:0-2348 GCA_038260375.1 Reyranellales bacterium | reverse complement strand
GGCGTTGGATCGCGGCGCAGCCATTGGTGATCAGCGCCAATTTGATGCCTTCGGCGCGCAGGCCTTCGAGCACGGTCATGGCCTGCGGGAACAATTTGTATTCGGTGATGCGCAGTTGGGTGAAGGCGTCGGCCACTTCGGCGGCCAGGCGTTGCTGGGCGGCGCCAGCCAGGCCGATCGCGACGAAGGCGCTCTGTGTGATCTCGCGCCGCGCGCCGGGAATGTCGAGCCGCAACTGCGCCGCGCGGGCCGGGTCCGACCAGAGCGGCCGGCCGTGGCTCATGATCGCCTCGGCGATCTCCATGGTGGTCTTGCCATGGGTCTCAAGCGGCGCGGCGAAGTTCGCCAGCAGGCGCAGCCAGGTCTCGCGCGGGTTGCCGTAAGCGTCCAACAGGGTGTCGTCGAGGTCGAACAACATTGCGCGCGGTCGTTCCGGCGCGGAGGCCCATTGGCGCAGTTTCGGGGTGAGCATGGGGGAGCGGGTGAAGGTCATGTCTTATTTATGCGGTGGGGTAAAGCCTGGAACAACCCTTGATAGAGAGTGGCTCCTATAGCGGTTTAGCAAACCATCGCCTTCATATGGCCGGCCAGAACGCGCACGCCGTTGGCCTACCCCTCGGTCCGCTCCGCCATCTTCATTTTCACATCGATCTCGAAACGCGCGCCCGAGCCGTTATGGGCGTTAACGGTGCCATCGAGTTGCTGCACCAGCGAGGTGACCACCCGCATGCCCAGCCCCTGAGAGTGCTCGATATCGAAGCCGTCGGGTAGGCCGGGCCCATCGTCGCCCACCGTCAAATGCAGATGCTGCACGCCGTCGGCAATCTCTTCTTCGTTCTGCGCCGGCTTCAACTCGCCCACGATCGTGACAGTCGGCCGCTTAACGCTGCCGTCTTTGGCGGTGCGGGCGTATTTGGAAGCATTGGCCACCAGCTCGCTGACGATCATGGCCAGCGGCACCAGCGCATCGACCGGCAGCAGAACATGGGGCGCATCGACTTCGATGGTGACGTCGGCGCTGTTGGCCAGCGGCTTGGCCACTTCGCGCAGATAGGACACCAGCTCGGCCTTGGCCAGATCGTCCTGGCGGTAGAGATGGCGGTGCACCGTGGCCAAGGTCTGGATGCGCATGCCCATGTCGGCGATCTGCTGCTGCGCGGTGGGGTCGGTGATCTTGCGTTTCTGGAGCTGCATCAGGCTGCCGATCATCTGCAGGCCGTTCTTGACGCGGTGGTTGACCTCCTTCAGCAGCATGTCCTTTTGTTTGAGCGCGCGGTCCTTTTCCGCCAGGGCGCGGCGCAGCTCGAGCTGGGCCATGACCTGCTTGGCCAAGGCCTGCAGGCAATGGTTCTGCGGTTCGGTGAGCTTGCGCGGCTTGTGGTCCAGCACGCACAAAGTGCCGATCTTGTGGCCTTCGGCGTTGGTCAGCGGCGCGCCGGCATAGAAGCGCACATTGGGATCGTCGGTGACCAATGGGTTGGTGGAGAAGCGCGCATCCAAGGTGGCGTCGGGCACTTCCATAACGCCGTCCTGCAAGATGGTGTGGCCGCAAAAAGCATGCTCGCGCGGCGTCTCCTGCAGATCGACGCCCAGCTTGGACTTGAACCATTGCCGCTTGTCGTCGAGCAGGCTGACCAGCGCCACCGGCACGTCGCAGATATGGGCGATCATCTTGGTCAGATCGTCGAATGCCGGATCGGAGCCGGTGTCGAGGATGTCGTAGCTGTGCAACGCCGCCAGGCGTTGCTCTTCGTTATCAGGCAATGGCGCGGTCATAACCCCAAATCCTTCGCCGGCATATGCCGGCATGAAAAGCGCGCCCGAAAAGCAAGGTGCCGCATGCAGTCGAACCCTGTTGCAAAATGCCGCCTGGCGGCCGGCATCTCCGCGTCGGTCGATGATCGGGAAGAGGCTCCCGAATGCGGCCGGCTGTCGTTGCCCCTTGGAATGATCGTGGAGACAAGACAGCCGCCTTCGACTGAGGCGGAACGCGCCCGTATCGGATGGGCGTTTAGACGTATTCTAAACGAGCGCCGTGAAGGTAGCGAGCGGCAAATCGATCTCGCGAGGGCGGTTCGTATGCACGGACGACGTTGCGAATGCTATGCAGAGGCAAGCAATGGGAGGGATTTCAAATGCTGAAAATATGGGGCCGGCGCAATTCGCAGAACGTGCAAAAGCCGATGTGGCTGATCGGCGAACTGGGCATCGCGCATGAGCAGGTCGATGCCGGCGGCAAATTCGGCGGGATCGACACGCCGGAGTTCCGCGCCATGAGCCCGCATGCGCGGGTGCCCGTGATTAAGGACACGATCAAAGACACGATCAAGGACGGCGAGGTGGTGGTG
>JBBSNV010000477.1:0-2349 GCA_038260375.1 Reyranellales bacterium | reverse complement strand
CGCGCACGATGGCCGCGATCAACAGCGCCGAAATGGCCAGCAGCACCACGATGATCTGCAGCGCCCAGCGCCAGCCGATCTCCTGGCTCAACCACGCTAAGGGTGTGGTGGCGAGCAGATTGCCGGAATAGCCGCACGACATCAGCAGGCCCGACATGGCGGCGAAGCGCCCCGCCGGCCACCAGCGGCCGATCAGCACCACCGAACCCATGAACAGCCCGCCGGTGCCAAGGCCCAGCAAGGTCTGGCCCAGCACGAAGGCGCCAAAGGATTCGCCGCGCGCGAAGATGAAGCCGCCCAGCACGCCGACCGCCAAAGTGAGGGACGCGGTGTAACGCACGCCGTAGCGGTCGAACAACACGCCGGCCGGCAATTGCATGGCCGCGACGGCGAAGAAGAAGCTGCTGGTGATGATGCCGAGATCGCGCGCCGAAAGCATCGCCTCCTGCGCCATCTCCGGCGCGATGACGGCGAAGGCGGAGCGCAGGAACTGACAGAGCGTGAAGCTGCCGGCCAGGACGATG
Organism: Reyranellales bacterium; assembly: GCA_038260375.1. GTDB lineage: Bacteria > Pseudomonadota > Alphaproteobacteria > Reyranellales > JAQSWP01 > JBBSNV01. The sequence goes on along the minus strand of JBBSNV010000477.1, from coordinate 1,825 downwards.
AAGAGAAGCGTGCGGCTGCCACCGGATGCCGATTGGGCCGCTGAAGGCGTATTCATGCTCGGCCCATTATGCTGGCCCGCGCCAGCAGCGCAACCGGTGACGTTAAAGCACCTCGCCTCGCTTTAGCGGGGAGAGGGCCCATTGCGCGTGTGCGGGATTGGTGGCGGCTGCGCAGAAATACAAGCGCAATGGGAGGGTGAGAGGCAGCGATCTTCAAAACAGTACCCAACCCCTCACCCGACTGCTCTCGCGCTGGCGCGCTCGATCAGTCTTCCTCTCCCCGCTAAAGCGGGGCGAGGTAAAGAAAAACGCAGCCGTGGTTTATGCGGTCTCGCTGGCCCTGCGCAGCCGGCGCAGCAGGTCGAGCAGCAATTGGCGTTCGGCGGCGTTCAGCCCGCTGCCGATCTTGCCTTCGTGTTCGAGCACGGTGGCGCGGAAGCGGCCCATGCGTTCCTTGCCCGATTTCGCCAGGCGCAGCGCATGGGCGCGCCGGTCGCCCGGCTTGGCTTGACGCTCGACCAGCCCGCGCCGCTCCAGCCGATCGATGATTGGCACCATGGTCGAACGGTCCGCGCCCACCGCATTGGCCAGGCTGGTCTGGTTGATGCCGGGATTGGCCTCGACCAATGCCAGCACGCCGAACTCGCCGGGGCTGACGCGGTCATCGCCCTTGGCATCTCCCGCGCCCGCACCCATCGATTTGGCGAAATGCTGGAACACGGCAAGCTGGGTGCGGCGCAAGGCGTAGCCCAGTAGGCTCTGCAGCAGGTCGTAATCGATACTGCCGACCGCCGGCTTGGCCTCGGGTTGCAGTTTTGTCCGCTTCGTGGCCTGATTTTGGGCCTGCTTTTTCGGCATGGCTGATCGGGCGCGCTTGGTCTTGCCTTGGTTCGGCATAATATTGTTATATATGCCAACAATTGGATATGCAAACAATCGCGTCGGCGTCGCCGAGCGGGAGACCATCATGCCCTTCACCGTCCGCATTCGCCAATGGGACCAGCCCATCGAAGTGGCGGAAGGCACCACCATTTTGGATGCCGCGATCGATGCCGGCGTACCCTACCCGTTCGGCTGCCAGTCGGGCAATTGCGGCGCCTGCAAATCCTTCCTCTATTCCGGCGAAGTCGAGATGTCGCCCTATTCCGACTTCGCGCTGACCGACGAGGAAAAAGCGCAAGGCCAGATCCTGGCCTGCCGCTCGGTACCGTGGGCCGATTGCGAAGTGGCCTGGCTCGACGACGACGACATCGTGGTCCATCCGCGCCGCATCATGACGACCAAGATCGTGGCCCTCGACGACATGACGCATGACATCAAGCGCGTGCGCCTGAACATCGAAAAAGGCGGGCCGTTCACCTTCTCGGCCGGACAATATGCCAGCGTGACCTTCGCCGGCCAGCCAGCGCGCGATTACTCGATGGCCAACCGGCCCGACGACAAGGTGTTGGAATTCCACATCCGCCGCATGGCGGGCGGCAAGACCAGCGAATACGTCGCCACCGGTTTAAAGGTCGGCGACCCGGTGAAGGTCGAAGGTCCGCTTGGCACCTCGCATCTGCGCGACAATCATCGTGGACCGATCATCGCCATCGCCGGCGGCTCGGGCCTGGCCCCCATCAAATCGATCGTCGAGACGGCGCTCCATAAAGGCATGAAACAAGGCATCTATCTTTATTTCGGCGTGCGCGACGAGCGCGATCTCTATCTCACGGCCGAGTTCGAAGCGCTGGCGGCCACGCATGCCAATTTCAATTTCATTCCGGTGCTCAGCGAGCCCTCAAGCACGACGACACGACGCAGCGGTTTCGTGCATGAGGCGGCG
>JBBSNV010000476.1:0-2349 GCA_038260375.1 Reyranellales bacterium | reverse complement strand
TGGCTTTATTGCAGACCCTTCCAGTGCCTTGAGCACCGGATCGGGTGACGGTTTGTCGCGGGCGCAGTCGGTGGCGCCGACCACACGATAGAACAAGCTATCCCAACCCAAATGCTGGGCTTCCTTGCGCAAATACTTGCCGGTCTTGTTGCTGACCACCGCCATCAGGCAATGGCTCGACAGATCGCGCAGCAATTGCTCGGCGCCCGGCATCGCGACCAGGTGTTCTAAATGCAACCGCTCGAACGCAGCGAAGAAAATATCGCGCGCCTCTTCCCAGCGCTGGTCGCCGAACATGATGGGGAAGGTATCGCGCAGGGAATGGCGCACCCGCTCCTTGGCCTGTTGCAAGGTCCAAACCTCGGTGCCCATGGCGCGTTGCGCCTCGACCAGTGCGGCGTGAATAGTGCCGAAACTGTCGACCAGAGTGTTGTCCCAATCGAAGATCAGCGCGCGCGGCTTGATCACGGCACTCACGATCTTGCCGATTCCCGGGCCGATGGCTGGGCAGCCTCTTGGGCCATGCGGCCGAGATAGAGTTCGCGCAGGCGGGTGGTCACCGGGCCAGGCCGGCCGTCGCCGATCTTGTGGCCGTCGATGCTGGTCACGCCGATCACATAGGAGGTGGCGCTGGTGATGAATGCTTCGCGCGCGGCCATCGCCTCCTCGACCGAACACGGCCGATGGATGACTTTCAGCTGCGCCGAATCGGCCAGCGCCAGCGCCGCCAACCGCGTGATGCCGTTCAAGATGGCGTTGTCGGATTGGCGCGTGACGATCTCGCCGTTGCGCGTGACGATCCAGGCATTGGAGCTACTGCCTTCGGTGACGTGGCCTTCGTCGTCCACCTGCCAGGCTTCGTAGGCGCCCGCTTCGCGCGCCTGCTGCTTGGCCAGGATGTTGGGCAGCAATGACACGGTTTTGATGTCGCAGCGCGCCCAGCGTTGGTCGGGCAGCGTGATCACGCCCACACCGGCTTTTGCTGCGGCATGGTTGGCGCCCTGGCTACGTGCGGTGATCACCAGCGCGGGTTTCACGCCAACCGGAAAAGCATGATCGCGCCGCGCCACGCCGCGCGTGATCTGCAGATAGACGATGCCGTTATGCACGTGGTTGCGCCGCGCCACTTCGCGGATCAAGCCCGGCAGCACGCCGGGCGACACCGGCCAGGCGATCTGCAACTCACGCAAGGAACGGTCGAGGCGCTGGATATGGCCAGCGGCATCGATCAGCGCGCCGTCGACCACGGCGATCACTTCATAGACGCCGTCGGCGAATTGATAGCCGCGATCCTCGACATGCACCTGAGCATGGCGATGCGGCAGGTAGCGGCCATTGACGTAAGCGATGCGCGACATGAGCCGCTCAGACCTCGTTGTCGTCGGTACCTGTGGCCGCGTCGGCGCCGTTGCCGCTGCCATTGGCTGGCCCAGCGCCGATGGGCCGCTCTTCGCCGTGCACACCTAAAGATTTCAGCTTGCGGTGCAAGGCCGAGCGCTCCATGCCGACGAAGGTGGCGGTGCGCGAGATGTTGCCGCCGAAGCGGGTGACCTGGGCCAGCAGGTATTCGCGTTCGAACACTTCGCGCGCGTCGCGCAACGGCAAACGCATGATCTCGCCGCCCCGCTCCCAGCGCAGCACCGAGGGGGTATTGGCGATGATGTCCTGCGGCAGCATGTCAGCCCTGATCGGTTGGCTGGGGTCGCCCGGCGCCATGATCAGCAGCCGCTCGATCACGTTGCGCAGCTGGCGCACGTTGCCCGGCCACTCGTAGCCCTGCAGTGCGGCCAGTGAATCCTCGCCCAGTGGCCGCGGCGCCAGGCCGCTGGCATCGGCCACCTGGCGCATCAGTTCGGTGGCCAGCACCGGTATGTCCTCGCGGCGTTCGCGCAACGGCGGCACGCGGATCGGCACTACGTTCAGGCGGTAATAGAGGTCTTCGCGGAAATTGCCGGCCGCGATCTCGGCGGTTAAATCGTGATTGGTCGAGGCCACCACGCGAACATCCACTTCCACGCGCGTCTTGCCGCCGACCCGGAAGAATGTCTGCTCCTGCAGCACGCGCACGATCTTGCCCTGGGTCTCGAGCGGCATGTCGGCCACTTCGTCCAGCAGCAAGGTGCCGCCATGGGCCTGCTCGAACAAGCCGACGGTGCGGGTGTTGTCGCCGCCCTGCGGCAGCTCTTCGACGCCGAACAGCTCGATCTCGAGCCGGTCGGGCGCCATGGTGGCGCAGTTCAGCACCACGAACGGGCCTACGGTCCGCTTGGAATTGGTGTGCAGCAGACGCGCTACAATTTCTTTGCCCGAGCCGGCCGGTCCGGTGGTCAGCACACGGCTCCCCGTGGG
>JBBSNV010000475.1:0-2349 GCA_038260375.1 Reyranellales bacterium | reverse complement strand
GAGGTGTAAACATCACCTTTGCGGCTCGACCTTCAGTTCGGCGCCGTGGATGCCGACCACGCGCACCGCGAAACCGGCCGCCATGTCGGGACCGGCGACCGCCCAAGTGGTGTCGCCGACGCGCAACCGGCCGCGGCCATTGATTATCGGCTCGGTCAAATTCGTCACCATGCCGATCAGCGATTCGCCGCGCACGTTGAGGTGATCGACCTTGCGGTGGCTAAGTTGGCGCGTGAACGGCCGGCCGAAATAATAGGCCACCGCGGCAACCACGGCGAAGACCAGGAACTGGAGTTCCAGCCCCAGCCCCGGCGCAACCCACAGCGCGATGCCCGAAGTCAGGGTGCCGGCCGCCAGGAAGATGAAGATCACGCCCGGCGCGAACAGCTCGAAGATCAGCAGCACGCCGGTGAGCGCAAACCAATACCAGAACAGCACGACGAAGCTCATGATCGTTTACCCGCGTGTCCACGGTCCCTGTTGGCCGCCACCGGTGGATGGCGATGGAGCCGACGACGGCTGATTAGGCGGACGATTGCCGCCACCCGAACCGCCGCCTTTGATGGTCTCGCGCGTGATCTCGGCGATGCCCGAGATCGCGCCCATGATGCCGGTGGCTTCGAGCGGCAGGAAGATCATCTTGGAATTGTTGGCGGTGCCCATGCGCGACAGCGCCTCGATATAGCGCTGGCCCAGGAAGTAGTTGGTGGCGGCGGTGCCGTGCTGGGCGATGGCTGCGGCCACCACGTCGGTTGCTTTGGCTTCGGCCTGCGCCAAGCGCTCGCGCGCTTCGGCGTCGCGGAAGGCGGCTTCGCGGCGGCCTTCGGCTTCGAGAATGGCGGCCTGCTTTTCGCCCTCGGCGCGCTTGATCGAGGCTTCGCGCACACCTTCGGCTTCCAGAATGACGGCGCGCTTTTCGCGCTCGGCTTTCATCTGGCGCGCCATCGCGACCACCATGTCTTCCGGCGGCACGATGTCCTTCAATTCGACGCGCAACACCTTCACGCCCCAGGGATTGGTCGCCTGGTCGATAATCGCCAGCAAGGTGTCGTTGATTTCCTGACGCTTGGACAGCACGTCGTCCAACGCCATGTTTCCCATCACGCTGCGGATATTGGTGACCGCCAGGTTGGTCATGGCCAGAGTGAGGTTCTGCACCTCATAGGCCGCCTTGGCCGCATCGATCACCTGATAGAACGCCACGGCATCGACCGTGACGATGGCGTTGTCCTTGGTGATGACTTTCTGCGAGGGAACGTCGAGCACGTTCTCCTGCATGTTCATCTTGGCGCCGACGCGATCGAAGAACGGCGTGATGAAACTCAAGCCGGGCTGCAAGGTGCGGGTGTATTGCCCAAAGCGCTCGACGGTGAAAGCCGTGCCTTGCGGCACCGTCTTGATCGCCATGAAGATGAACAAAACCACCAAGACCAAGACGACGAGTACGAAAATCGCCAAACCGCCCATTATTGCCCCCTACAGTGACGCAGCCTTAGCGGCGTCTGCTTATTTCGCGAAAAGTTGCGATGGATCCTTGAACGCCTTGAACTCCATGGCATTGCCCGACGGGTCGAGAAAGAACATGGTCGCCTGCTCGCCGACCTGGCCTTGAAAGCGGATGTAAGGCTCGATCACGAACTTCATGCCGCCCTTCTTCAGGCGGTCCGCCAGCTTGTCGAACGCGTTCCATTCCAGCACGACGCCGAAATGCGGCACCGGCACGTCGTGGCCGTCGACCGGATTGTGATGCTTGCGCGGCTCCATGGCCGGGTCGTGATGCGCCACGATCTGGTGGCCGAACAAATCGAAATCGATCCACTCCGGTGCGCTGCGCCCTTCGCGGCAGCCCAGCAATTCGCCATAGAATTTGCGCGCCTCGGGAATGTCGCGCACGGGAAAGGCCAGATGAAAAGGCTGCATCGCACCCATAGAACCGGTCTCCAAACGATAGTTTTGCCGGCGCTGATATACCATGTCGTGCGCTGCGGCACCAACGTCAAGCCACTCCGGATTTACTTGGCCAGCCAAGGGCCTATCATGGTGCAAAGCTGCGAAACGGTGAAGGAATTGCCATGGATACCGCCAGCCGCACCCATCAAGCTGCGCCGTTTGACACCCACGCCGTGCTGAACCAGGCGCGGCCGCTGGAGAATTACAATTCCTTCCTGGCCGATCGCGCGCTGGTCGAAGGGGTCGAACGCGAGGGCGGCGGCTGGATCAAAGATCGCGCCATGGCACTCGGCGCCATCGCCGGCAGCGCCGAAATCATCCAGCAGGGGTTCCGGGCCGACCGCAACCCGCCCCAGCTGCATCTGTTCGAGCGTTTCGGCCGGCGCATCGACGAGGTGG
>JBBSNV010000474.1:0-2353 GCA_038260375.1 Reyranellales bacterium | reverse complement strand
CTGGCGTTGCTGCGCCACGACGAGCGCATCGATCCCGCCCGCATCGGCATCATTGGCGTGTCCAAGGGCGGCATCGCCGCTTTGTCGTCGGCGATCGAGATCCGCAAGCAATGGCGTAGAACCGGCGACATGGTATTCGCTTTACATGTCGGCATCGTGCCGGGCTGCACCGTGCAGCATCGCGTCCCCAAGACGACGGGACGGCCGATCCTGTTCCTGCTGGCGGAGAAAGACGATTACACGCCGGCGCCGCTTTGTTGGGCCTATGCCGAGAAGATGCGGGCGGCGGGCGCCGAGGTGACGGTCAAGATCTATCGCGGCGCGCATCACGGCTGGGAGGCGATCGGCACGCTCAACGAATTGCGCCGCGCCGAGAACTACTCGCATTGCCGCGCGCTGATGGAGGACGACGGTCGGCTTTACGTACCGCAGGCCGATCGCCATATGAGCCAAGCCGAATATTCGGAATGGGCGCGGCTACACTGCATGTTTATCGGCCGCACCCATGCCGGCGGCGGCACGATGGAATTGCGCCGCCAGGCGACCGACGATCTGCTGCAGTTTCTGAAAGCCAAAGGGTTCTGAGTTAGCGCCGTTTCAAGATCGAGCCCAGCACGCCGCGCACGATCTCTCGGCCGATCGACCTGCCCACCGTGCGCACCGCCGATTTCATCAATATCTCGCCGATGCCGTCTTTCGGCCGGCCGATCGGGCGCGGCGCCGGCTGCGGTACCGGGCGCGGATTGTAGGTGGGTGGCGCATCGTAGCCGCCGCCGGTCGGTGTCGGCGGGCGATAGCGCGGTTGCTGTTGCGGCGTTTGTTGCGGCATCTGCGGCGGCGCGCTGCGCGGCGTGTTGCCCCAGGGCGAGCCGGAAGGCGGCACACGACCGGTGGAAGGTGGAGGGCTGTTCGATTGGCCTTGGGCACGCGCATTGAGTTGCTCGAAGGCCGAATCGCGATCGATCGTATCGTCGTAGCGGCCATAGACCGGCGAATGTTCGATGATGGTCTTGCGTTCCTCGGCGTTGACCGGCCCTAGCCGTGAGGTAGGCGGCGCAATCAAGGTGCGTTGCACGATCGCGGGTTCGCCGCGGCCTTCCAGCAACGACACCAACGCTTCGCCCACCACCAACTCGCCGATCACCCGTGCGACATCGAGCTTGGGATTGCTGCGGAAAGTGTCGGCCGCGGCATTGACCGCCTTCTGGTCGCGCGGCGTGAAGGCGCGCAATGCGTGCTGCACCCGGTTGCTGAGCTGGCTCAACACGCTGTCTGGCACGTCGAGCGGGTTCTGGCTGATGAAATAGATGCCGACGCCCTTGGAGCGGATCAACCGCACTACTTGCTCGATCTTGGTCAGCAGCGCTTTGGGCGCGTCGTCGAACAGCAGATGCGCTTCGTCGAAAAAGAATACTAGTTTGGGCTTTTCCACGTCGCCGACCTCAGGCAGATTTTCGAACAGCTCCGACATCAGCCATAGCAGGAAGGTGGCGTAGAGGCGCGGGTTGTTCATCAGCTTGTCGGCGGCCAACACGTTGACCGCGCCGCGGCCGTAATTGTCGATGCGCAAGAAATCCTTCAAATCGAGTGCCGGCTCGCCGAAGAATTTTTCGGCACCCTGTTGTTCCAGCACCAGCAATTGCCGTTGGATCGCGCCCAGCGAAGTCTTGCCGATCTGACCATAGCTGGTGCTAAGTTCGCTGGCATGCTGGCCGACGAAATTCAGCATGGCGCGCAAATCTTTCAGGTCGAGCAGCAGCAGGCCTTGATCGTCGGCCACTTTGAACGCGACGTTGAGCACGCCTTCCTGCACGTCGTTGAGATCGAGCAGGCGCGACAGCAGCACTGGGCCCACTTCGGAAATGGTGGTGCGGATAGGATGGCCCTGCTCGGCCAGCAAATCCCAAAACACCACCGGCATGGCTTCGGGCGCGAAATCGGCCATGCCCAGCTGCTTGGCGCGTTCGACGATCTTGGGATTGTCGCCGCCCTTCTGGCTGATGCCCGATAGATCGCCCTTCACGTCGGCCACGAATACCGGCACGCCGGCGCGCGAGAAACCTTCCGCCAAAGTCTGCAGGGTGACGGTCTTGCCGGTGCCGGTGGCGCCGGCGATCAGCCCATGCCGGTTGGCGAATTTCAGCAATAGCTCGCGCGGGGCTTCGCCCTGGCCGACGAAAATGTCCTGACTCATGCCATCCAACCCCTGTTGCTGATTCTCACGCCGACATTACGACGAAACCGGCGCGTGGGAAGTGTACCATGACTTCGCCCACCGCCGGATCGTTGCGGCGGATGACGATCTCCTCGGCATTGGACATCACCAAAGTGCCGGTTACCGGATCCCGGCCTG
>JBBSNV010000473.1:0-2353 GCA_038260375.1 Reyranellales bacterium | reverse complement strand
CGACAATCCGCTGGGCACGAGGAACGCGGCGCGCCAGCCGAAACGCTGGACCAGAAACCCGGTCAGCACGGCGGCCACGGCGATGCCGAGATTGCCGGCCAAACCGTTCAAGCCGATGGTGAAGCCGGGCCGCAGCGAATTCTGCACCAGCAGCGGAATGCCCACGGGATGATAGATCGAGGCGAACAGGCCCATCAAGGCAAGCGCCGCCGCCATCTGCCATGGCGTCTGGGTGAACGATACAATCACGCCCGACACGCCCAGGCCGAGAAAGAACACGATCATCATCGGCCGGCGGCCCCACAAATCGCCCAAGCGACCCGACGGCAGCGAGCCCAGGCCGAAAGCCACCGAGGCGCCGACCGCAAACGGCATCATGTCTTCCCAACTGGCCAGGCCGAAATCGCGCGCGATCGCCGCCACGCCAGTGGCGAAGATCAACAGGAACAGATGGTCCATGGCATGGCCGACATTGAGCAGCAGCGCGGTCGGGCTCAAATTGTCGAGCGGCTCGGTGTGATGCTCGGGATGTACTGTGGAGGTGATAGATGGGGCAGTCACGGTCATGGCAGCGGTCCTCGGATAATTACCGCTCCAATATAGGGCAAAACCGGCTTGTCCCGCTTTCGCGGTTCGGTCTAAAATCGTCGCGAAACGGACAGGACCATGCCCGGGCGTTCCACCAATCCCCTCGACTACCAAAATGTGCCGCGGCCTTTGGCGGCGATGGCCAAGGAATTCGCCGCCGGCCATCGCATTCCGCGCCATGCCCATGTCAGGGCGCAGCTGATCTTCGCCATCCGCGGCGTCATGACGGTGAATACCGACCAAACCCGCTTCGTCGTGCCCCCGCAACGCGCGCTGTGGATGCCGGCCGGCCTGCAGCATTCGATCGCGATGGCAGGTGCGGTGTCGATGCGCACGCTCTATGTGCAGGACGATGTTCGCCGTGGCGGCGCGCGCGGCCTGCCGAGCGATTGCAAAGTGCTGGCGGTGTCGCCGCTGCTGCGCGAATTGATCGTGCGCGCCACCGCGCTGCCGGTGCTGTACGACGAGAAAGGCCGCGACGGGCGGCTGATGCAAATGATCCTGGACGAGATCGCGCTGCTGCCGACCGTGCCGCTTGACCTGCCGATGGCCACCGATAAGCGGCTGCTGAAATTGTGCCAGAGCTTGATCGACAATCCGGCCGAAGATCGCACCTTGGAACAATTCGCCGACGACGCCAACGCCAGCGCCCGCACCCTGGCGCGGCTGTTCCGCAGCGAGACCAATATGAGCTTCGGCGCCTGGCGTCAGCAACTTCGTCTGCTGGAGGCGGTGCGGCGCATGGCTGGCGGCACGCCAGTCACGACGGTGGCGCTGGATTTGGGCTATGCCAGCCCAAGTGCTTTTGCCGCGATGTTCAGGAAGGCTCTGGGTGTGCCGCCCAGCCACTATTTTGGGCGGGTAGCAGATTTATAGCGCAGACTCGGCGCTTCGTTGTGCATCTCGGTCGAGATGTGGTTGCACCCGCGCCAGAGCCTGCATGGTGCATAACGCCCATTACTACTTCAACGATACCGTACGGTAACCGGCGCATCTATTTGGCGCGAATCTCGAACGACGCCTACCCAACCAAGGCTGTGGGCTCCGGTACAGTGCAACCGCGCAGCAGATCGAAAATCAGTGCAACCAGAATACTTAATTATCGACGCGGTACGATGCTGCAAATCTTCGCCAGCGCACCAAGCGACTCGTACCTAAATACCTAATACTGCAAAGTTTTTTTACGATTCTTGCTGAACCCTCGGCGGGGTGCCTCGTTGTGTTGATGTTCCAACAGCGCAGCGACCAGGTCGGCAAAGACACCGACAACGACGGTCGCGTCGTGAAGCCGGGTCACAAGCCGGGCGACGTGGATGGCGATAAGCAGCATCAGAAACAAGACCAGAATCCAAAGCGCTAGCTCGATTAACCAGAGCGCTAGCTCGATTAACCGTTGGATAGTGCCCTAGCGGCATTCATAAGACGGTTAGAAGCCCGCCCGGTCGCAAGACTGGCGGGCTTTTTCTTGGTCCGGCGGCGACGCGGCAATGACAACATTTGGGCCGCGTGTCACAATGATGCAACCGTGCAGCAACGCGCATGCAACTAGGCCGCCTCAAATCCTTTCCCGGCACCGATCCGTGGCGGGAGCAATATTTCGAGCACCAAGCGGTGCCCGATGGCGTCGTCATCCCGATCGACGACGCTTCGGCCTGGCTGATCTATCCGCGCCAGCGCTGGATCTACAACAAGTTGCTGATTTGCGAGACGCAAAACCTGCCGCACGGGCCGCACGGCACCGAGCCGCCTTCTTATCCCGTGTTCT
>JBBSNV010000472.1:0-2354 GCA_038260375.1 Reyranellales bacterium | reverse complement strand
GATGCGCGGCATCGGTCGCGTACCACGGCCAGAACATGTAGGTATCGCGCACGAAATGCCAGGCCCAGGTGATATGGGCGCCGTGCAAATCGGGCTTCATCTCAGGCGCATAACGCTCGAGCAACTCGGCTTGCAGTTCGTCGGAGTAAAGCCCGATGCCGTCGAGCATCAGCTTGCGCACGCGGCTCGGCGCCTGGATGGCGATCTCGGCCGCGATCGAACCGCCGGTATGGGTGCCGTAAAGGTCGAAGCGCTCGATGCCCAGCGCAGCGATGGCCTCCAGCACAAGCTCGGCAAAATAAGCGATCTCGGGCTGCGCCGGCATCGTCCCGGTCGAATCGCCGTTGCCCATCGTGTCGGGCGCGATGATCCTGCGCGAGCTGGAAAGCGCCAGTATCAAGGGCTCGAGCGATTTGGCCGAACCGGGCGAGGCATGGATCAGCACCAACGGCGTGCCGCTTTCCGTTCCGGTGCTATTTGAGCCGCCGGCACCGAGCGGGCCGGCGGTGCGATAATGGATCTGCCCGCCCGTGACGTCGCAAAAGCCGCGCTTGATCGATCCGCTCATGATCACTCTCCCGACGTGTTAACAACCGCTCTGTTCGTATACTCTGCCACAAGACGCAAGTTGAGGGAGTTACCGATGGATGTCCGCGCCGCGGTGGCGTTCGAAGCCAAGAAGCCGCTTAGCATCGAAACCGTCCAGCTCGAGGGCCCGCGCGCCGGCGAAGTGCTGATCGAGATCAAGGCGACCGGGATTTGCCACACCGACGCCTACACCCTGTCGGGCCTGGATTCGGAGGGAAAATTCCCCTGCATCCTGGGCCATGAAGGCGCCGGCATCGTGGTCGATATCGGGCCCGGCGTCACCAGCGTGAAGAAAGGCGATCACGTCATCCCGCTCTACACGCCCGAATGCCGCGTCTGCAAATCCTGCCTCAGCCGCAAGACCAATCTATGCACCTCGATCCGCGCCACCCAGGGCCAGGGCGTGATGCCGGATGGCAGCTCGCGCTTCGCCTGCGCCGGCCAGCCGTTATGGCATTACATGGGCACCTCGACCTTCGCCAACTACACCGTGCTGCCGGAGATCGCGGTGGCCAAGATCCGGCCCGACGCGCCGTTCGACAAGGTCTGCTACATCGGCTGCGGCGTCACCACCGGCATCGGCGCGGTGATCTACACCGCCAAAGTAAAACCCGGCGCCAATGTCGTGGTGTTCGGCCTGGGCGGCATCGGGCTGAACGTGATCCAGGGCGCCCGCCTGGTCGGCGCCAACAAGATCATCGGCGTCGACATCAATCCGGCGCGCCAGACGATGGCCGAAAAATTCGGCATGACGCATTTCGTCACCCCGCGCGACCTGAAAGAGGGCGAGCTGGTGCCGTATCTGGTCAGCCTGACCGATGGCGGCGCCGATTACAGCTTCGAATGCATCGGCAACACCAAGACCATGCGCCAGGCGCTGGAGTGCTGCCACCGCGGCTGGGGCGAATCGATCATCATCGGCGTGGCCCCGTCCGGCACCGAGATCGCCACCCGGCCGTTCCAACTGGTCACCGGGCGGGTGTGGAAAGGCTCGGCCTTTGGCGGCGCGCGCGGCCGCACCGACGTGCCGAAGATCGTCGATTGGTACATGGACGGCAAGATCAACATCGACGATCTGATCACGCATGTCATGCCGCTCGACAAGATCAACGACGCCTTCACCTTGATGCATGAAGGCAAGTCGATCCGCTCGGTCGTGACTTTCTAAAATGGAATTGATCAAGCAGTGGCGCTGCTTCGGCGGCGAGCAACAAGTCTGGCAGCATCGCTCGGCAGTGCTCGACTGTCCGATGACGTTCGCCGTCTATCTGCCGCCGCAAGCCGCGGGTCGGGCTAAGCTGTCGGTGCTGTATTTCCTCGCCGGCCTCACCTGCAGCTGGGAAAATTTCACCGTCAAGGCCGGCGCGCAACGCTGGGCCGCCGAGCATGGCCTGATCCTGGTGATGCCCGACACTTCGCCGCGCGAGGTCAATCTGCCGGGCGAGGACGATGCTTACGATTTCGGCTCGGGCGCCGGCTTCTATGTCGATGCGCTGCAGCCGCCATGGTCAAAGCACTACCGCATGTATTCCTACGTCACCGAGGAATTGCCGGCGCTGATCGCCCAGCATTTCCCGAGCGATCCGGCGCGCAGCTCCATCTGTGGTCAGTCGATGGGCGGCCACGGCGCGCTGGTTTGCGCTTTGAGAAATCCGCAGCGCTACCGATCGGTCTCGGCCTTCGCGCCGATCGCAGCACCCAGCCAGGTGCCGTGGGGCGTCAAGGCGTTCACCGGATATTTGGGGCCTGATCGTTCGCAGTGGAAT
>JBBSNV010000471.1:0-2365 GCA_038260375.1 Reyranellales bacterium | reverse complement strand
GCCGGCGAGTGACCAGTCCGTCGGCCAAGCTCAACTGCCCCAGCTTCCGCTCGCTCATCGACACCTCCGTGATGGGACAGTATCGAATCACAAACACCACTATTTATGCAAACTTCCCGCAAGCGGGAGAAGGGCAAAGTTGAGAGAGCGCCTCTCCCTATTCCAACGAGCGGGAGAAGGGCATGATGAAAACTGATCCTCACCCCCGGAGCATTCCATGTCCCTGCCCGCATCGTTGAAGAACCGCCTCGCCTTGCCGGTGGTCGGCTCGCCGATGTTCATCGTCTCGACGCTGGAGCTGGTGATCGCGCAGTGCCAGGCTGGTGTGATCGGCGCCTTCCCTTCTCTTAATGCAAGACCGGTGGCGCAGCTCGAGGAATGGCTGGCGCGCATCGAGCAGGAACTGGCGGCGCACGATGCGGCCAACCCGAGCCGACTGTCGGCGCCCTATGCGGTCAACCAGATCGTGCACAAATCCAACACGCGCCTGGATGACGACGTAGCGCTGTGCGTCAAGCACAAGGCGCCGATCGTCATCACCTCGGTCGGCAATCCCGGCGACATCGTCAAGGAAGTACACTCCTATGGCGGCATCGTATTCCACGACACCACCACCATCCGCCACACCGAGAAGGCGGTCGAGGCCGGCGTCGATGGCGTGATCCTGGTCTGCGCCGGCGCCGGCGGCCATGCCGGCACGATGAGCCCGTTCGCGCTGGTGCCGCAGGTGCGGGCATTTTGGAAAGGCACCTTACTGCTGGCCGGCGCGATCTCCGACGGTCGCTCGGTACGCGCGGCGCAGATGCTGGGCGCCGACTTGGCCTATATGGGCACGCGCTTCATCGCCACGCGCGAGGCCAACGCCAAGCCCGATTACAAACAAATGATTCTCGACAGCGCGGCCAAGGACGTCACCTACACGCCGGCCTTCTCCGGCATCCCAGCCAATTATTTGACCAAGAGCATCGTCGCGGCCGGACTCGATCCCGCCAATTTGCGGCCCAAGGGCTTCATCGACATGGATCTGTCGAACCGCCCCGATAAAGAAGAGCAGAAGATCAAGGCCTGGCGCGACATCTGGTCGGCCGGCCAAGGCGCGGGCTCGATCGCCGACGTGCCCAGTGTGGCGGAACTTGTTGCCCGTCTCACCGCCGAGTATCGCGATGCGGCGGCGGGCGATCCGACGGGGGCCGATGCGGCACTGCGGGCGGCGGAGTGATATTTAATTGCGCCTGATCCTTACGGTCGCGAGGCGCTCTGATATCTCGAAAGTACGTTTGCGTATCTGGGTCCAGATTGAACTCCACACCATTCTGGTCGGCCAGCGAAATAGATTGATTACGGTTTAGGTTTAAGTCGACTTCAGAAAGCAGCAGTGACTCAGACGCCGTATCCCGGTTATGGGCCAAATCGTACAAGCGCGTTGAAAGAGGGGCCCGGCTCTCGCTTACGCTCGGCCGGGGTGACGAAACTTACCGTTCACCGCCGTCTTCACCACCGGCTTGGGCGCCGGAGGCACGGCGCCGGCGGGTTGAGTTGCCAGCAAAGCGATATCGCCGATCAGGGCAGTGACGATTTCGAGCTGGTCGTTGTCATCGCGCCAATCGCGCGAGAACACCAGCTTCTGGTCGGGCCGCAGGCGCAGATCGGAGTCGGGCTTGGCCACGTAATTGACCAGCCCCATCGGATTGGGAAATTCGTTCTTGCGCAGCGCGATCAGCGCGCCCTTGGGGCCGACATCGATCTTCTCGATATTGGCGGTGCGGCACAGCAGCTTGAGCGCCACGGTCTTGAGCAAATTGTCCACTTCCGGCGGCAGCTTGCCGAAGCGGTCGATCAGCTCGGCGCCCAGCGCGTCGAGTTCGGCGCGGTCGTCGAGCGCGGCGGCACGGCGATACAGCGCCAGGCGCACGCCGAGATCGGCCACATAGGTCTCGGGGATCAGCACTTCCATGCCGAGATTGAGCTGCGGCGACCAGTTGCTCTCGTCGGCCACGTTCTTGGCTCCGGCGCGCGACGCCGCCACCGCCTCTTCCAGCATCTGTTGGTAAAGCTCGATGCCGACTTCGCGGATATGGCCCGACTGTTCCTCGCCCAGCAGATTGCCGGCGCCGCGAATGTCGAGATCGTGGCTGGCCAGCATGAAGCCCGCGCCCAGAGTGTCGAGGGTCTGCATCACTTCGAGCCGCTTCTCGGCCGCAGTGGACAGCACACGGGCCGGCGGCACGGTCAAATAAGCGTAAGCGCGGGTCTTGGAGCGGCCGATGCGGCCGCGCAGCTGGTAGAGCTGGGCCAAGCCGAACATATCGGCGCGGTGAATGATCATGGTGTTGGCGGCCGGGATGTCCAAGCCGCTTTCGACGAT
>JBBSNV010000470.1:0-2368 GCA_038260375.1 Reyranellales bacterium | reverse complement strand
GAGCAAGTGATTCAAAGTCGATGAGCGCGGCACTACCGCTGGCCGGCATTCGCATACTGGATCTGACGCGGGCGCTGGCTGGCCCGTTCGGCACAATGATCCTGGCCGATCTGGGCGCCGAAGTGATCAAGGTCGAGCCGTTGCCCAAGGGCGAGATGACGCGGCTATGGGGACCGTTCGCCCAGGAATCAGCAGCGCGCGAGGATGCGCCGCGCGAGGCGGTTTATTATCTCAGCGCCAATCGCAACAAGAAGAGCTTGGCGATCGATTTTCGCAAATCGGAAGCGCTGACGGTGCTGCGCCGCCTCGCCGGAACGGTCGATGTCGTGGCCGACAATTTCAAACCCGGCGTGATGGCCGAGTTGGGCCTGGACTACGAGCAATTGGCGCCGGCCTATCCGAAGCTTATCTCACTCTCGATCACCGGCTTTGGCCGCGGCGGGCCCTATGGCGAATGGCCGGGCTTCGACCAGGTGGCCCAGGGCATGTCGGGTTTTATGAGCCTGACCGGCGAAGTCGAAGGCGTGCCGATGCGTGCCGGCCTGCCGATCGGCGACTTGGCGGCCGGCATGTGGGCCGCCACCGGCGTG
The DNA here is from genome assembly GCA_038260375.1 of Reyranellales bacterium. Classification (GTDB taxonomy): domain Bacteria; phylum Pseudomonadota; class Alphaproteobacteria; order Reyranellales; family JAQSWP01; genus JBBSNV01. Next base: position 1,778 of record JBBSNV010000470.1, on the reverse strand, counting down.
TTGGCCGCAATCGTGCAGCGACAGAATACGGGCAAGGGCCAAAGGATCGAGACTTCGCTGCTGGGCGCGCTGGTTGGCATGATGTGCGTACAAGGCCAACGTTATCTGTCGCGCGACGAGGTCCCGCCGCGCGCCGGCAACGACCACCCCACGCTCTATCCTTATGGCGCGTTTCGCGCCCGCGACGGGCTGATGATCGTCGCGGTGGCGACCGAGGCGATGTGGCGTGCGCTGTGCCGCGCGCTGGGGTTGGACGCGCTGCTGGGCGATGCGCGCTTTGCCGGCAATGAGGAGCGCATGACAAATCGCGATGCATTGCGTGCGCTGATCGAAAAAAACTTGCCGCCAAGGATGGCGCCGAGTGGGCTGCGGCGTTGGTCGCCGCCGGCATTCCAGCAGGGCCGATCTACACCATGGATCGCGCTTTGGCCGATCCGCAGGTGATCCAACAGCGCATGGTCGAAACCATTGCCCATCCCACCTTGGGCGCGCTGCAATTGCTGGCCAATCCGATCAAGCTGGCGGCCTTTGCCGAACAAGGCTCGGTGCGCACGCCGCCGCCGCTACTGGGCGAGCACGACGACGAGGTGCTACGCGCGGCAGGTTTGAGCGCCGATGAAATCGCCGCGTTACGCCAAGACGGCGTGATCTAGCGCTTCTTCATTTTCCGGGCAGTGCGCTTGGGCTTGGCCTCGGTGCTGTCGGCTCCCAATTGCCGCGTCTTTTCCGCCTCTTTGAGCAGCCAGGCGCGGAACAAGCTCAGCGCCGCGTGATCGGCCATGCCGGCGCGATGCACGAAATACCAACCCTCGCCGCGCGCCGCCACCTGCTTGAACGGCGCCACCAGCCGCCGGGCGGCCAGATCGTCGGCCACGTAAGGGCGGTGTGCCATCGCCACGCCCAACCCGTCCAGCGCGGCTTGCAGGGCAAAGGCGTCGTAATCGAAACGCGGACCGCGCGGCGTGACGTTGCGCGTGTCGGTGGCTTTGAGCCAGATCGGCCAATCCTGCGGCCCGCTGGTGACGCGCAGCAGCGCCACTTTGCTCAGGTCCTGCGGCTTGCGCAGCTTGTCGGCCAGGGCCGGCGAACACACCGGAAACAGATCGGCGTCGAACAAGCGCATGGCTTGCAGTCCAGGCCAATTGCCGTGGCCGATGCGGATGGCGGCGGTCCATTCGTCGGAAAACGGTGCGTCGCCCGAGGCCAGTCCCGCCACTGTGGCCAGGCGCACCTCGATAGCCGGTTGGGCGGCTTGAAAGCGTGCCAGGCGCGGGATCAACCAGCGCATCGAGAAGCTGGGGCCGGCCGCCAGAGTGAGCACGCTGGGCGCCGCCATCACCGCCACCCGAGCGCAATGCCGCGCCAGATCGTCGAACGTAGCCGACACGCCCGGCAACAGCGCCACACCACGCTCGCTGATCGCCAGCCCGTTGGCACGGCGGTTGAATAGCGGGTAACCCAGCCGCTGTTCCAACAGCCGCACCATGCGGCTGACCGCGGTCTGCGTGACGTTAAGTTCGTCTGCGGCGGCGGCGAAGCTGCCCAACCTGCCGGCAGCCTCGAAAGCGCGCAATCCGTTGAGTGAAGGCATCTGGCGCATCGACACCCCGATAAAATCTTGGCCTAACTCTGCCATAAGATCGTTTGCTGGGCGAGAGCCCTCGCGCCACCTTGGGCGCCATGTCGCTGCCGATGATCCTGTTGGTATTTTTTGCCGCGCTGGGCACCTCGTTCCTGTCCGGCATTTTCGGCATGGCCGGCGGGCTGATCCTGATGGG
>JBBSNV010000469.1:0-2390 GCA_038260375.1 Reyranellales bacterium | reverse complement strand
CGCCCACTTCCGCGGCGCGCTACGCCGGACCGGCGAGCTCGAAGGCTATATCAGCGTGCACTTGGCCGAGGACGGCTGGTTCGTCTATGTCCATTATAATGCATCGCGCGCCGAGGCCAGCCAAACCGTCGCCGCCATCAAAAAAGCCGGCGGCCAGGCCAAGGCGGTGCGTGCCGACTTGAGCAACGCCAAAGCCACCGAGGCGCTGATCGGCCAATGCCAGACCGGCCCGAAACTCACCTGCCTGGTCAATTGCGCTTCGCTGTTCGAGCTCGACCGACCGGGCAGTTTCAACGCCGCTGCCTGGGACAAGCACCAAGCGATCAATCTGCGCGCCCCGGCGATCCTGGCGCGCGACTTCGCCAAACAATTGGGCGCCAAGCATACTGGTTGCATCGTCAATTTGCTCGATCAAAAACTATGGAACCTCAATCCCGATTTCTATTCTTACACCGTGAGCAAGATTGCGCTGTCTGGCGTGACGGAAATACTGGCGCGCGCTTTGGCGCCCAAAATTCGGGTCAATGCCATCGCGCCTGGCATCACCTTGCCTGCGGCTAAGCAGAGCAAAAAGAACTTCCATGCCGCTCAAGCAAGGGCGCCGCTCGGCATCGGCGCCACGCCGGCCGATCTGGTGCGGGCGCTGCGTTTCATCCTGGCCACGCCATCTTTGACCGGCGAAACCATCATCGTCGATGGCGGCGAGCATTTGGGCAAGCGGCCGGGCGACGTGATGTTCGAGAACAAGACGTGAGCGAAACACGCCGCATCTTCCTGCGTAACTTCTCGGTCGAAGCCTCGATCGGCATTCACCCGGCAGAGAAGCAAGCGCGCCAGCGCCTGTTGATCAATGTCGATCTATCGCTACGGCCGCAACAGGTGACCGGCGACGATATCGGCCAGGTGCTGGATTATGACTTTCTGCGCACAGGCATCGCTAAGCTGATAGCGGCTAAGCATTACAATCTGCAGGAGACGCTGTGCCAGGACATCGTCGAGCTGTGCTTGGCCAGTGCGCAAGCGATCGCAGCGCGGGTATCGACCGAGAAGCCGGACGTCTATGCCGATTGCGACGGCGTGGGGTACGAGATTTTTCGTGAAAAATCCTAAGCGCTTGGCGCCCCTGATCGTAACGCTGGGCCTGATATTTGGCGGCTCTGCATGGGCGCAAACCTTGCTGCTGTACCAAGCCAATCCTGCCGCCGGCACTGGCCTGCCGTCGCTGGCGAAGCTCGATTATGAGGCGCTGGAAAAGCTCACCGGGCAAGTGGCGGGCGAGGATCGCACAATCGCCGCCGCGGTCGGCTTTACCGGCAAGCTGGAAACGGCGCTGGTGCCGGGCGGCTACAAGCTGCGCAGCGATCCTTCTTTGGTTACCGCCATCGCGACCCGCTCGAGCCAAGCGACATTGCTGGCGGCGGCTTTCGGTTATGTATTTCGTCAGGATTCGGTTCTGGTGGTCGATCTGGGCGCGAGCGACGGCGATCAGTTTTTCGCCCGGGTGCGATTCCACGAGATTCCATTGTCTGGCGGGTTGGCTGAAGCGTTCTTTCAGCATGCCGCCAAGGTCGATCCGGCGCTGGGCGAGGGTTACACCGCGTTTGACAACACAATGTTGTTCATCAATCTGCGCGACGATACCGGCAAGTCCTATGGCGGATTGGACAACGACGCTTTTCTCGCCGCACTCAATAAGGCGGTGACCAGCTTCACCGCAGCCAAGGTCAGCCTGTTCCAGACCGGCAAGATCGAGGCGCGTTTCGTCGGCAACGATTGGCGCGCCAGCCCGCAAGGCGGCGAATATCGCATTCTGCTGCCGGCTGAGACCTTGCCGGCGCTCGACGCCATCCAGGCTAGGATTGCCAGCCAGATTCGTGACGCGGCCGGTCGTCGCTAGCGGCGCGCCCACCGCGTTTTTTGCTACAAGCCGAGTAGGCGCATCAGCTTGACCGCCGCGGTTTCCATGGTGGTCAAGCGCAGCATGTTTTTGGGCAGGTCGTAAGGCGTCAGGTTCACCAGCCTCACGATCTTGCGCAGGATCTTGCCATCGGCATCGACGTCGATATCGATCACGTTGAGGCAACAAAAATCCTGCTCGAAGCGGGGGAAGCTGCTGAGTGGCGCGTCCAACGCCCAGCACAGCACGGCGCGATTGACCGCCCCATGCAGCACCAGCAACAAATTATGCCAATCGCTTTGCGCCACCACGCTGTCGATGCCGGCGTGGACGCGCTGGGCAAATTCGTCGAAGCGCTCGCCGTTATGGAACGCGGCATCGGGCTCGCCGGCGCGCCACAAGGAATAGGCTGCCTCCCAGGCGATGCGATCCGCCGCCACCGGCGTGCGGACGCCGGACCGTATTTCTTCCAGCGCCGGCACTTCATCGATGG
>JBBSNV010000468.1:0-2395 GCA_038260375.1 Reyranellales bacterium | reverse complement strand
GGCAACCAGAACAGGAAGAACCACCAGATCGGGTCGATCAAGAACTTGCCGAGCGCATAGGCCCAGGTTTCGCGCACGCTGAGCAGGCGGCTCCAGCCGATCTGCTCGACAGGGTCTGCCGGGTCCTGCTGGATCCAGGCCAGCTCTGCCGGCGAGACGCGCTTGTGCTCTGACGGGTGGCGATAGATGAACCACCAAACGGCAAGCCAGATGACGCCGAAAATACCGGTGAGGAAGAAGGCCGAACGCCAACCGAACCACAGCACCAGAGCAGGCACCAGCAGCGGGGTGATGATCGCGCCGACATTGGCCCCGGCGTTGAACAGCCCGATGGCAAAGGCGCGCTCGCGCTGGGGAAACCAGTCGGTGACGGCGCGGATGCCGGCAGGGAAGTTCCCGCTTTCGCCGATGCCAAGGCCAAAGCGCGCAGCGGCAAAGCTGGCCACTCCGGTGGCAAAGCCGTGCGCCATATGGCCTATCGTCCAGATGACGATGGCAATGGTGTAGCCAAGCCGCGCGCCGACGACGTCGACGATCCGGCCAAAGCCGACATAGCCGATGGCATACGCGACCTGGAACCAAAAGACGATGTTGGCAAAATCGCCTTCGGTCCAGCCGAACTCTGCCACCAACGTTGGCTTGAGCACGCCGATCATCTGGCGGTCGATATAGTTGACCGCGGTGGCCGCAAACAGCAGTCCGACGATGACCCAGCGATAGCGGCCCGCTTTTGCAGCGGCGGCATCAAGCGCGGGCGGGTTGCCGGCTTTAACGCCTGTGGTGGTTGTGCCGTCGACCATCTTCACTCTCCCTTTGGACCCATTGGGTCGCGGCCAGGCTTTTACCGGTCCGCCAAGTCTGTTTCTCAGCCGGTTTGCGCTCTAGCGAGGCGTCGCCGCGATGATCCGGCAACGCACCTCGCCGCACCCTTCGAACACGGCGCAGAACGATTGTCCGACGCCGATCTGGTGCACACCGGTGATCGCGCCGCTGGAAACCCACAGGCCGTTCGAGACATCAATCCCGCGCGCCAACAGGTTGGTCAGCAAAAAACGTACTGCGCCATACGGGCCGTCGAGCATGTTGGCTGCGGTGGCCGCCCCGACAACTTCGCCATCGATTTCGCTGCGCACCGGAATGGCGCAAAGATCCAGATCGCGCCAGCCCTCGAGCGCGGGTCCCTGGACCAACCCGGCGTTGTTGCCGAAATCGGATATGGTCACCGGCGGGCCGTCGATATTGATGCCGGGGTAAGGCGAGCTGGCGATCTCGATGCCCAGTCGGACCGCGTCGAGCAGCATTTTGGTGCCCTCGTCATCGGTGGGCACCGCGCCTGTAAATCCGGGCGCGAGGTGCAGCAGAATTTCGGCCTCGCCAGCGGCAAAGCCGCCTTCGAACACCGGCATGTCAGGCACATCCCCAGCAGCGGCATCGATGACAGAATCGGCAAACATCGGTCCGGACAGACGGTTGGCGCCAAGCTGTCCATCGAGCGGCGGATTGATCCGCCCCACCTTCCAGCCGACCACCGGACGCCCGTCGATGACGATCGCGCGATCCTGAATGGTGTAAGCCGCCTGCAGTTCCTGCGGCATGATGCCGGGATAGGTCAGCAGCGCGCGGGCCTCGCGGCGGGCGCTGACAAAGGCCATGGCGACATCATCGGCCTGCGTGTTCACCGTCAACTCGTTCCCCATCCCGATCTTGATCCTTATCTTGTCCGGCTGCCTAAAGGAAACCGGTGTCATTCGCAAGTGGCCGCGTTTCGTGGGCCGCTTTGATTACAGTGTCACGCCCCGTTTCCAGATCGCGATGGCGCGCTGTCCGGCGCTTTCCGCCGCGGTTTTTCGGCCGCTGGCAAAAGCGATCAACGCATCCAGAAACGCTGCATCGGTGGCGTGCTGCCCGGCATCGAGCGCCTGGGAGGCGTCAAAGTCGATCCAGTGCGGCTTGGCCGATGCCAGCGCCCGATTCGACGCGACCTTGATCGTCGGCACCGGAAAGCCCAGCGGCGTGCCGCGCCCGGTGGTGAACAGAACAAGCGTCGCGCCCGCAGCAGCCAGAGCGGTCGATGACACCGCGTCGTTGCCCGGCGATTCGAGCAGTGCCAGGCCAGGCTTGACCGCCTGCTCGCCGTACTCGAGCACCGATGTCAGGACTGCGGTTCCGGCCTTCTGCACCGCGCCAGCCGATTTTTCCTCCAGCGTGGTGATGCCGCCGGCGATGTTGCCGGGCGACGGGTTTTCAGACACCGGCAGGCCCTGATCGAGGTAATAGCGTTTGAACCGGTTGACGAGCGCGGCGGCGGCCTGAAACGTGTCCGCATCCGCCGCGCGATCGAGCAGCGCCTGCTCCGCGCCGAAGATTTCGGGGATTTCGGTAAGGACCGGCGTGC
>JBBSNV010000467.1:0-2397 GCA_038260375.1 Reyranellales bacterium | reverse complement strand
GAGGTGCTGCTCAAACTGCTCGAGACCACCGACGTGCTGGTCGAGAATTTCAAGACCGGTACGATGGAGAAATGGGGCATCGGCTATCATGATGTGCTGGCCAAGAAATTCCCCCGGCTGATCCAGGCGCGCGTCACCGGCTTCGGCGCCGACGGCCCGTTCGGCGGCTTCCCGGGCTACGACGCCATGGTGCAAGGCTGGGCCGGGTTGAACTCGATCAACGGGTCGCCCGAGAGCGGCCAGGTGCGCATCGGCGTGCCGGTGGTCGATCTCAGCACCGGGCTGAATGCCACCATCGGCATCATGATGGCGCTGTACGAGCGTCAGCGTTCGGGCCAGGGCCAGTTCGTCGAAGTGGCATTGTACGACAGCGCCATCATGCTGCATCACCCGCACGCGCCCAATTGGCTGATGCAAGGCAAGCGGCCGCGCCTGATCGGCAACAGCCACGACAATCTAGCGCCCTATGCCTTGATCAAAGCCAAAGGTTGCGACGTGGTGATCGGCGCCGGCAACGATCCGCAATTCCGCAAGCTGTGCGAGTTGATCGGCCGGCCGGAGATGGCGACCGATGTGCGCTTCGTAAACAACACCGAACGCCTCGCCAACAAGGCGGCGCTGATCGAGGAATTGCAGAAGACCATCGGCGGCATGGACGGGGAGCCCCTGGCCTTGAAGCTGATGAAGAACGGCGTGCCAGCCGGTGCAGCCAAGGAACTGCCCGAGGTGCTGGATCATCCGCACACCAAGCATCGCGAGATGGTGGTGGAGATGGATGGCTATAAAGGTATCGGCATTCCCATCAAGCTATCGCGCACGCCGGGCAAGGTGCGGCGCAAGCCGCCCGCCTTCGGCCAAGACTCGGCAGTGGTGTTGCGCGAGGCGGGCTATAGCGACGCCGACATTGCGGCACTGCAAGACAACGGCACCGTGCCGAAGCAACGGCGCAAGGCCTAAGCGATGTTTGCCGCCGGGCTGCTCAAGGGTAAGCGCGCGCTGATCACCGGCGGCGGCACGGGGCTGGGCCGCAGCATCGGCCAGCGCTATCTCGAGCTGGGCGCAGAGTTGGTGATATGCGGCCGGCGCAAGGAAGTGCTCGACACCACGGCCAAGGAATTGAGCGCGCAGACCGGCGGTACGGTGACGCCGATCCAGTGCGACGTGCGCGATGCGGCGGCGGTCGATGCCATGATGGAAACGATCTGGCAGACCGCGCCGCTCGATATTTTGGTGAATAACGCGGCCGGCAATTTCGTGGCGCAGACGCATAAGCTCTCGCCGCGCGCCATCGATAGCGTGTTGAACATCGTGCTGCATGGTGCGGCCTATTGCACCGTCGCGGCCGGCAAGCGCTGGATCGAAGCGCAGCGCAAAGGCGTGGTGCTATCGATCCTCACTCTGTCGGCGTTGAACGGCGCGCCCTTCACCGTGCCCTCGGCGATGGCAAAAGCCGGTGTGCTGGCGATGACCAAAAGCCTGGCAGTCGAATGGGGCAGCAAAGGCATTCGCCTGGTGGCGGTAGCGCCCGGTCCCTTCCCCACGCCGGGTGCCTGGGAACGGCTGATGCCCGAGCAGCGCACCAAGGCCGAGCCGATCGAGAATTCGATCCCGTTGCGCCGTGTCGGCCAGCATGAGGAGTTGGCCAATCTGTGCAGCTTTCTGGTGTCGGATCAGGCGGGCTACATCAACGGCGATTGCATCGTGATCGATGGTGGCAAGATGCTGCAAAGCGGCGGCGGCGGCGTGAACACCTCTGGCATGGTCGACTGGACCGACGAACAATGGGACGAACTCAAACCCAAGAAGTGAGGTTGTGATGGCCCCGAAAACCAAAACGAATGCAAAAGCGAAAGCCCAATCCAAATCGCCGGCTAAGAAGCGCGCCGTAAAAGCGGTGCCGGTCGGCTACGAGACCATCACGCCTTACATCACGGTGAAGGGTGCAGCCAAGGCGCTGGATTTCTACAAGAAAGCGTTTGGCGCCAAGGAAACCATGCGCCTGCCTTCGCCCGATGGCCAGGTCGGCCACGCCGAGATCAGCATCGGCAAGGCGCATATCATGCTGTCGGACGAATTCATCGAGATGGGCGCCAAGGCGCCGGGCACGGTCGGCGGCTCGCCGGTGCTGCTGCATCTCTATGTCGAGGACGTCGATGCCGCATTCAAGCGTGCCGAAAAGGCCGGCGCCACCGTAACGCGGCCGCTGGCCGACATGTTCTACGGCGATCGTGGCGGCCAGCTGCTTGATCCATTCGGCCATAAATGGTGGCTGGCCTCGCGCATCGAAGACATGTCGGAGAAAGAGACGCAGCGCCGCATGGCCAAGATGAGTGAAGAACAGAAGAAATAGAACGAGGCTGGTTCGTCATCCCGGTCGAGTCGCGCGAGCGACGCGAG
>JBBSNV010000466.1:0-2401 GCA_038260375.1 Reyranellales bacterium | reverse complement strand
CGTAGCGCGCGTCGACAGTTGGATCGAAGTGCGCGACGTCAACAACCGGCCGCTGGTGTCGTTGCTGTTGCGCGTGGGCGATTCCTACCGCGTGCCGTCGGGCGCCAATTATCGCCTGGTGACCGGCGATCTGCGCGGCCTGGAAGTGCGCGTCGATGGTGTGGCGGTGACGCAAAAAGGCACCGACGATGGCCGAGTCCATCGCATGTTGAGCCTGGACGGCGACCGGCTGCGCACCGGCGCCGGCATGGTTGAATAACTGGGTCGAACAACCAGGCTTTTCCGCCGCTCCGAAATCGTCGCAGCCGCTTGTTTCCCGCGCTTTTCAAGGTCACATGACCATTGGATTGTCATAGTGCGCTCCTATGGTCGGCACAGGTCCGCTGCGCTACCATGGCGGCTGGAGCAAAAATGAGCATCAGACCTTATCGCGACATCATGCGGCGCAAGAGCCGGCAGATCCGCGTCGGCAACATCCTGGTTGGCGGCGATGCGCCGATCACGGTGCAGACCATGACCAACACTTTGACCGCCGATGCCGCCGCCACCATCGCGCAGATCCAAGCGGCGGCCGCGGCCGGCGCCGATATCGTGCGCGTGTCCTGCCCCGACGAAGAATCCACCGCGGCGCTGCCGGCCATCGTCAAGGCATCGCCGGTGCCGATCGTGGCCGACATCCATTTCCACTACAAACGTGCCATCGAATCGGCGCAAGCGGGTGCTGCTTGCTTGCGCATCAATCCCGGCAATATCGGCAGCGCCGATCGGGTGCGCGAAGTGGTCAAGGCGGCCAAGGATCATGGCTGCTCGATGCGCATCGGCGTCAATGCCGGCTCGCTCGAGCGTGACCTGTTGGAGAAATACGGCGAGCCCTGCCCCGAGGCGATGGTCGAAAGCGCGCTCGATCACGCGCGCATCCTGGAAGACAACGACTTCCGCGAGTTCAAGATCAGCGTCAAGGCGTCGGACGTGTTCCTGGCGGTGGCGGCCTATCAGGGCCTGGCCGATGCCTGCGACTACCCGCTGCATATCGGCATTACCGAAGCCGGCGGCCTGCGCACCGGCACGGTGAAATCGTCGATCGGCCTGGGCTCGCTGCTCTGGGCTGGCATCGGCGACACTATCCGTGTCTCGCTCTCGGCCGATCCGGTCGAAGAGGTCAAGGTCGGCTTCGACATCTTGAAGTCGCTCAATCTGCGCCATCGCGGCGTCAACGTGATTTCCTGCCCGTCTTGCGCGCGCCAGCAATACGACGTGATCAAAACCGTCGAGGCGCTGGAACTGCGCGTGGCCCACATCACCACGCCGATGACCGTCTCGGTGATCGGCTGCGTCGTCAACGGGCCGGGCGAGGCGCGCGAGACCGATATCGGCTTCACCGGCGGCGGCAATGGTACGCACCAGGTCTATGTCGCCGGCGTGCCGCATCACCGGCTGAAGGACGCCGACATCGTCGAGCATCTGGCGACGATGATCGAAAAGAAAGCCGCCGAAATCGAAGCGGTCAAGGTTGCTGCCGATAAGTCGCCGCAAGCAGCCGAGTAGCCGTCCCGCCGGTCAATTGACACTCCGTAACTTGCGGCGTACCTAAGGCCGCCCGGCCGGAGAAATCCGGCGTTTCCAGCGATCCTTGAAGCGTCATGAGCCAGTCGAAATTGCAGCCGGTGCGCGGCACCCACGATTTGCTGGGCGACGACCAACGCCGGCATCGTCACGTGGTCGAGACCGCGCGCGAAGTTGCCGGCCGCTACGGCTTCGACGAGATCACGACGCCAATCTTCGAATTTACCGACGTGTTCAAGCGCACGTTGGGCGACACTTCCGACGTCGTGACCAAGGAGATGTATTCCTTCGTCGATCGCGGTGGCGAGGAGATCACTTTGCGGCCCGAAGGCACCGCCCCCGTGGTGCGGGCGCTGATCTCGGGCGGCTTGGCGCAAGATTTGCCACTGAAATTTTTTTATGCCGGCCCGATGTTCCGCTACGAGCGTCCGCAAAAAGGCCGGCTGCGCCAGTTCCACCAGATCGGCATCGAGCTGCTGGGCGTGGCCGAGCCGCAAGCCGATATCGAAGTCATCGCCTGCGGCGCGCAGATCCTGAGCGCGCTCGGCCTGTCGGACGTGACGGCGCTGGAGATCAACACCTTGGGCGACGGCGAGAGCCGCACTGGTTATCGCGCCGCGCTCGTGCAGTATTTTTCCGGCCATCGCGACAGACTGTCCGAGGACAGCCGCGCGCGCCTGGAGCGCAATCCGTTGCGCATTCTCGACTCCAAGGACGAGGGCGATCGCAGGCTGGTGGAAAACGCGCCGCGTTTTTCCGATCACTTGAATCAAGCCTCGCGCGACTTCTTCGCCAAAGTGTTGGGCGGCCTGAGCGCGCTGGGCATTCGCTACACGCT
>JBBSNV010000465.1:0-2405 GCA_038260375.1 Reyranellales bacterium | reverse complement strand
GTCCAGATCACCGCATCGAGCCGGCCGATCTGGGCATCGATCAGCTGCCGCCGGCAATCGGGCGAGGTGTCGACCAGCACATTGGTCTCGCCCTGCTGTACCAGGACCGAGCAGCGCCGGCGCTGGTTGCGCGGCTCGTTGGGGTCGCAATCGCCCCAGGCGCCCTTCCCTTCAAAGCCGCCGATGCGCGGCACGCCGCCCGAGGTGCCGCAGCCTAGGATGGTCAGGCGTAATGTCACGAAGCGGTGGAAGCGGGCCGCTTCACCTTGTTGAACAGCTTGAAGAAATTCTCGGTGGTGGCGCTGGCCAGTTCGCTCATGCCGACGCCCTTCAACTCGGCCACTTTAGCCGCGGTGTGGGCCACGAAAGCAGGCTCATTGCGCCTGCCGCGCTTGGGGGCGGGCGCCAGGTAAGGCGAATCGGTTTCAACCAACAATCGGTCGAGCGGCAGGCCGCGCACGATGGAGCGCAGCTCCTCGGCGGGCTTGAAGGTCACAATGCCCGATATAGATATGGAAAATCCTAATTCTATAGCTTTGTCAGCAACGACAGAAGTCGAGCTAAAGCAGTGAATGAGGCCGGGGAAGGCGCCTTTGGCATATTCCTCGGCCAGGATGTCGGCGGTGTACTGGTCGGCATCGCGGGTATGGACGATCAACGGCAGCCCCGTCACCCGCGAAGCGGCAATATGCGCGCGGAAGCTGTCGATCTGCTGCTGGCGCGGGCTGTGCTCGTAGAAATAGTCCAGCCCGGTCTCGCCGATGCCCACCACCTTGGGATGGCGCGCCAGTTCGATCAGCCGTTCGGGGGCGCTCTGCCCCTCCTTCTCCGCCTCGTGCGGATGCACGCCGACGCTGCACCACACGTCGTCATAGCGCTCGGCCACCGCCAGCACGCCGGCAAAGCGCTCCAGGCTGGTGCAGATGGTCAGCATGGTGCCGATCCCCGCTTCCCGGGCGCGCGCCACCACGGCGTCAAGCTCCGGCGCGAACTCCGGGAAGTCGAGATGGCAATGGCTGTCGACGAGCATTAAGTCGCCGCTCCGCTTTGCTCTGATTCGGGCGGCTCGACATAGCGCGGGAAGATGCCTTCGGGCTTGGGCAAGAGGGTGCCGGCCGCGATCGGCGTGGCGATATCGGCAAAGCTTCGCTTGTCCTGCGGCACGGCCAGTTGATCCAACATCTTGGCCGCCGATGTCGGCACCACGGCCTGAGCATAGATGGCCAGGATGCGGATCAAATCGGCCAGCACATACAGCACCGTCGCCATGCGCGGCGGGCTGGTCTTGCGCAAGGTCCAGGGCGCCTGGGCATCGACATAGCGGTTGGCCTCGCCCACCACGCGCCAGATGCTTTCCAGCATGCGGTGGATTTGCTGCGTGCTCATAGCCTCGCGCATCTCAGCGAGCGCGTTCTTGGCGCTGTTGAGCAGCGCTTCGTCGTCCGCGTCGAGCCCGGCTGGCGTCGGCAGCTTGGCGTCGCAGTTCTTGGCGATCATCGACAGCACGCGCTGCGCCAGGTTGCCGAAATCGTTGGCCAGGTCGGAATTGATGCGGTTGACCATCGATTCCTTGGAGAACGACCCGTCATTGCCGAACGGCACTTCGCGCATCAGGAAATAGCGCAGCTGGTCGAGGCCAAATTCGTCGACCATTGCCTTGGGCGTGATGACGTTGCCCAACGACTTCGACATCTTCTGGCCCTCGATATTGAGGAAGCCATGGCCGAACACGCGCTTCTGGATCGCGATGCCTGCCGACATCAGGAAGGCCGGCCAATAGATGGTGTGGAACCGCATGATGTCCTTGCCCACGACATGGAGGTCGGCGGGCCAGAACTTGCGGAATTTTTCGCTCTCGATTTCGGGGTAGCCGACCGCAGTGATGTAATTGGTCAGGGCGTCGAGCCACACATACATGATGTGCTTCTCGTCGCCCGGCACCTTGATGCCCCAGTTGAAGCTGGTGCGCGATACCGACAGATCGGTCAGGCCTTGTTTGACGAAATTGACGATCTCGTTCCGCCGGTAATGCGGCAGGATGAAATCGGGGTGCTCGTCGTAATAGACCAAAAGCTTGTCGGTGTAGGCCGACAGCTTGAAGAAATACGACGGCTCCTCGACCCATTCGACCGGCGCGCCCGAGGGGGCGAAGAACTTGCCGCCCTCGCCTTTGGTCAGCTCGCCTTCGCCGAAGAACGCCTCGTCGCGCACCGAGTACCAGCCTTCGTACTTGCCGAGATAGATGTCGCCATTGGCTTCCAACTTCTGCCACATCGCCTGCACCGAGCGCACGTGACGATGCTCGGTGGTGCGGATGAAGTCGTCGTTGGAGATGTTGAGCATCGCATCCATCTCGCGAAACAGCGCGGTGATGCGATCGCAGAACGCCTTGGGCTCCTCGCCAT
>JBBSNV010000464.1:0-2408 GCA_038260375.1 Reyranellales bacterium | reverse complement strand
GTGGTGGCGTTCTATCTGCTGCGCGATTGGGACGTGATGCTGGACAAGGTCAATTCCTGGCTGCCACCGCGCTACGCACCGACCATTCGCGAGTTGGCGTTGGAATCCAACCGCACCATCGCAGGCTATGTGCGCGGCCAGGCGCTGGTCTGCCTGTCCCTGGGTGCGTTCTACGCCGTCGCGCTGATGATCGTGGGGCTGGATTTCGGTCTGGTGATCGGCCTGGTCGCCGGGGTGATCTCGTTCATTCCTTTCGTCGGCACCATCGTCGGCGGCATCCTGGCGATCGGCACCGCGCTGGCCCAATTCCCGCCCGATTGGCTGCGTTTCTCGGTGGTGGTGGCGATCTTCGTCGTCGGCCAGTTGGCCGAGGGCCACGTGCTGGCGCCCAAGCTGGTGGGCAGCCGGGTCAATCTGCATGCGGTGTGGGTGATGCGCTGGTGGCGGGCGGCGTGTTGTTCGGCTTTACCGGTGTGCTGTTGGCGGTGCCGGTGGCGGCGGTGATCGGCGTGCTGTGCCGCTTCGCCCTGGGCCGCTATCTGGCCAGTCCGCTGTTCGGCGGCAGCCATCCCGATGCACGGCCGCCCGCGCCCGAATCGACCATCATCCTGCCCGGCAACCCGGAGCCGAAATGATGCGCCGCCAATTGCCGCTCGACCTGGCGCTGCAGCCGCAATTCCGCCGCGCCGATTTCCGGGGGGCCGCGGCCAACCAGACGGCGCTGGCGGCGACCGAGGGCTTCCCCGACAGCAAAGGCGCGGCCTTGGCGCTGGTCGGGCCCGAGGGCAGCGGCAAGACGCATCTTGCGCATATCTGGCGCGATCGTGTTGCCGCACGTTTCGTTACGGTGGGGGAGTTAGCGGCGTTGGTCGAGCAGCAAGCGGTAGCAGGCGGGGCTGCGGAATTGGTGTTCGACGACGCGCAACAAATTGCCGGCGATGCGGCGGGCGAACGCGGGCTGTTTCATTTGCTGAATCTCAACCGCGAGCAGGGCGGCGCGCTGCTGCTGACTTCGCGCGAGGCGCCTTCGCGTTGGGCGGTCAAGCTGCCCGATCTGAAATCGCGGCTCTCTGCGCTACCAACGGCCATCATCGGCGCGCCCGACGATGCGCTATTGAGCGCGGTGCTGGTCAAGTTGTTCGCCGACCGGCCGGTGGCGGTGGGCGAGGAGGTGATCGCTTTCCTGCTCGGCCGCATGGAGCGCTCGCTGTCGGCCGCGCGCAGCATCGTGGCGCGGCTCGACGCGCTGGCACTCGAAGGCAAGCGCGCCATCACCGTGCCGCTGGCGGCGCAGGTGATCGAAGGTGGTCAATTTTTGGAGTGATCTCGCCCACCCGTCAGTATTTCTTTCCCTTTTCCCCGAGCGCTATATCAAACATCGCCCATCTACGAATTTCTTTGGCTGTCCATCGAGAGACCGAGTGAAAGCGCGCCTTCGAATGTGATCGGGCTGGTGCTTATGCGACCACGGAGATAGTCGTAGAAAGACACCTCGCTGTTTTCGTCATATTTGGCTGTCAGATCAGCAATCCAAATTTTCGCTTGATCAATAGCGTGCATTTTTTACTCTCCAATTCATCGATCGCTAATGTAAGTATCTCGCCGCATCGTCAATCAAGGGTATCCAACGGCGAGCTGGTTGGCGGTATTGATCCTCCCTGCCAAACCCGCCATCCTCTCGCAAAACCGGAGGAAGCAATGGATCTCGGACTGAAGGGCAAGAAGGCGATCGTCTGCGCCGCCAGCAAGGGCTTGGGCAAGGGCTGTGCGCTGGCATTGGCGCGCGAAGGCGTCGATGTCGTCATCACCGCGCGCAGCAAAGACGTGCTCGAGGCCACTGCGGCGGAAATCCGCAACGCCACCGGCGTGAAGGTCACGGCAGTGGCGGGCGACATCACCACGGCGGAGAATCGCGCCGCGGTGCTGACGGCCTGTCCCGCGCCCGACATCCTGGTCAACAACGCGGGCGGTCCGCCGCCCGGCAATTTCCGCGACTGGACGCGCGAGGATTGGATCAAGGCGCTCGACGCCAACATGCTGACCGCGATCGAACTGATCAAAGCCACGGTCGACGGCATGATCGGCCGCAAATTCGGCCGCATCGTCAACATCACCTCGTCGTCGGTAAAAGCGCCGATCGACATTCTGGGTTTGAGCAATGGCGCACGATCTGGTTTGACTGGGTTCGTCGCCGGCGTGGCCCGCACCACTGCCAAGCACGGCGTCACCATCAACAATTTGCTGCCCGGCCCGTTCGACACCGACCGGCTGCGCGGCACCTTCATCGCCCGCGCCAAGGCCGCCAACAAAGACCCGAATGAAGAGCAGCGCCTGGCCGCCGCCAGCCATCCCGCCGGCCGCTTCGGCACGGCCGATGAATTCGGTGCGTTCTGCGCCTTCATGTGCTC
>JBBSNV010000463.1:0-2410 GCA_038260375.1 Reyranellales bacterium | reverse complement strand
GTTGATGCTGCTGGCGCTGTTGTTGTGGACTGGCAGGCCAGGGCGCGCGCGGCTGATCGGCTGCGGCATGGCGCTGGCGGCGGCGCTTCTGACCAAGCAATCGGCGGCGCCGGTCGCTGTGCTGATCGGGCTCGACGGCGTGCTGTTTCGCCGTCGCGATTTGGCATGGCTGGCGGTGGGAGGGCTGGCCGTAGCTGGGCCGGCGATGGGCTGGCTGGCCTACGATGATGGGCATTGGGCGTGGCGGTTCCTGATCGACCTGCCGCAAAAATTCGGTTTGCAATGGGGCTCGCTGGCGCGGCCGGCGGTCGAGCTCAAGCGCCTGGCGCCGAGCGCAATTGTAGGCGCGGTGGCGGTCGCGTTGCTGGTTTTGCGCGGCGTCGCCTGGCGGCGCTTATTGCTGCCAGTCGTCGCGTTGATCGTGGTGGGCTGGCTGGGGCGCATTCATCCGGGCAGCGGCCTCAACGCGCTGATGCCGGCGATCGCGGGCCTGGCGTTGTTGGGAGGCTTGGGCGCGGCTTGGGCGATGCGCGTCAACATCGCCGTGCTGCGCTGGGCTTGCGTGGTGGCGATCGCCGCGCAGTTCGGTGTTTTGCTGCGCGACCCGCGCCCGACCGTGCCGCCGCCCGAATCGACGCAAGAGTTCTATCGGGTACGCCAGGCGGTGCTGAACTTGCCGGCCAACGCCTTGATCCTGGGCAACGGGTTTCTGGTCGGACGGATTGCCGGCAGCGAGCCGCTGGCGTTGCGCGACTATTTTGCCACCTTGAGTGCTGCGGCGCGCGACACGGAGATGGCGCGGCTGCGCGAGGAATTGGCGCAGCGCGGTTATCCGCCGATCGTGGTGACGCAATTGGGCGCGGAAATACTCGACTGGCTGACGCAAGACAACTACCGGCCGGCGGTGCCGCTATTGCCCAGAACCGGGGATTTCTTGGAGAAGGGGGATAGTTTGGTAGTGTTGCAGCGGCGCTGAGGTCAGCGTTGCGATCAGCGTTGAGATTAGCGCTGTGGCGGCCCCATTTGCGAGGGCAGGAAGTTCACCACCTCGGGCACGAAATAGGTGATGGCCACGGCGATCGCCATCAGCAAGAAATACGGCATGGCGAGGCGGCCGATATAGAAGATCGAATAGCCGGTCATGCCCTGCAGCACGAACAGGTTGAAGCCGACCGGCGGGGTGATTTGCGCCATCTCGACCACCAGCACCACGAAAATGCCGAACCAGATCAGGTCGAAGCCGGCCTGTTGCACCACCGGCAGCAGGATGGCGATGGTCAGCACCACCATCGAGATGCCGTCGATGAAGCAGCCCAGCAGCATGAAAAACAAAGTCAGCGCCAGGATCAGCAATCCGGGCGACAGCTCCATGGAGGCGATCCATTCCGCCAGATGGCGCGGCAGGCCGGTGAAGCCCATCGCCAGGCTGAGGAACGAGGAGCCGGCCAGGATCAGCGCGATCATGCACGAGGTGCGGGTGGCGCCCATCACGGTGTCCCAGAACACGCGCCAAGTCATCGAGCGTTGCGCCAGCGACAGGATCAGCGCGCCGATCACGCCCAGCGCCGCCGATTCGGTGGCGGTGGCGATGCCGCCATAGATCGAGCCCAACACCAAGCCGATCAGGAGCACGACCGGAATCAAATGGCGCGATTCCCACAGCTTCTGGCCGAAGCTCATGTGGATATCGTTGGGCGGAATCTTCTTCGGGTTGAGCAGCGACCAGCCGGCGACGTAGAGCATGAACAGCGACGCCAGCATGATGCCGGGGATCACGCCGGCGATGAACAGCTTGGCGATCGACACCTCGGCCGCCACGCCATAGACGATCATGATGATCGAGGGCGGAATCAGCAGGCCTAAGGTGCCCGAACCGGCCAGCGAGCCCAGCGCGATGTCGTCGGGATAGCCGCGCTTCTTCAACTCGGGGATCGTCATCTTGCCGATGGTGGCGCAGGTTGCGGCCGACGAGCCGGAGATGGCGGCAAAGATGGCGCAGCCGATGATGTTGGCATGCACCAGCCGGCCCGGCAGGCGGGTCAGCCACGGCGCCAGGCCGCGGAACATGTCCTGCGACAGGCGGGTGCGAAACAGGATCTCGCCCATCCAGATGAACAACGGCAGCGCCGTCAGGGTCCAGCTCGAGGCGGCGCCGAAGATGGTCGTGGCCATGGCGTCGCCCGCCGGCCGCGTGGTGAACAGCCACATGCCGACCAGCGCCACGCCCAGCAGGCTCAGGCCGATCCAGATGCCCGTGCCCAGGAACAAAAACAGTGCTGCGATCAGGACGATGGTGGCTTCGATGTCGGTCAAACTAGCGTTCCATCATGACTTGGTCGGCACTGGCGTCGCGCGGCAACTCGCCACCCGACGCCGTGACGATGAGCTGCTCGAGCACGGCAATGAACAG
>JBBSNV010000462.1:0-2414 GCA_038260375.1 Reyranellales bacterium | reverse complement strand
GGTGCCGGACTAGGCGCCGCCACGGGTGCGGGAGTTGGCCTGTTGTTCGGCGGCGTTGGTATATTGCCCGGTGCGTTGATCGGCGCAGCAGTCGGCGGCGCCGGCGGTCTGGTGACCTCGTCCGATCAGGTCGATCTGGGCAAGCCGGTCTGGCGCTAAAACCAACAGCCACGGCCGACCGATTTTATCGACAGGCCGCCCCTGAGGTTCTTCGGGGGCGGCCTATTCTATTGGATCCCGCCCCGTTCGCCTGCCGCGCCACGCAGTGCTTGGCTTAGCACGACCTTGAGTTCGGCGGCGTGAAACGGCGTGCCCACCACGAAGTCGCGGCCGTCATTGCCCGTATCGACATCGGGCGTGACGAACACGATCGGCGCCTTGATCTTGCCCAACAAGCGCATCATCGGCGCGCCGGTTTGCTCGTCCGACGGCCCTGCCATGTCCACCACGACCGCATCGAGGCGGATCGATTGCGCGGCGTTGACCGCTTCCTCGGCGTTGCGCGCCACGCCCAGCACGCGATGCCCAAGGCTCTCGATCATGTCGGTCATGCCGTTGGCCAGGACCGGGTCGTCCTGAATCAGCAGCACGTCGCGCCCCGCGGCGCCGTGCAATGCCGCGTAAGCCGCTTCCAGCCTCGCCTGCAGCTCTAGAACGTCGCTGCGCAGGATGGCAGCAACCTCTTGCACCGAAAATCCCTGGACGTGACGCAGCAGCAGCGCATGACGGTCGGCATGCGCGGCGAGATCAATAGCGACGTCGTGAAAATCGCGGAACAGGCGTACCCGTACGTCGCGATCGGCCAATACGCGATAATCGGCATCGCGCACAGCATCCAACGTGCGGCTGACCGCATCGCTATCGCCGACTACCGCGCGGGCATGGCGACGCAAAGCGGCCAAATGGGGACGGATTTTTCGGGCGGTTTTGCGGCGCATGCTGTCTCGCTGTCGTTGCCCTCTATAGATGGGCACGCTAAGCCGGCCAATTGTGCTGCACTTGGTACGAGATTGCGGCGTTTTCGCGATATTTGCGCCGCGGAACAGCGTCGCGGGACGGAACTTCGAATACCGTGGTGGCGTTTTTAAGGATCGAGCACGCAGCTGCTCGGCAACGCCTGTCACGGCGATTGGGGGATTTGTGTCGAATAATCCGCAGACCGTGCAACCACTAGCCACGCGGCCGCCATTGTGGCGGCGCCTGATCGACCGGCGCCGCAACCGCCGCCTGAGCTTGCACGAGCTGGGAGAGTTGCGCGAGGCGGCCACCCGTATCCCGCGCCGCCAGCTTCAG
This sequence comes from Reyranellales bacterium, assembly GCA_038260375.1. Taxonomy (GTDB): domain Bacteria; phylum Pseudomonadota; class Alphaproteobacteria; order Reyranellales; family JAQSWP01; genus JBBSNV01. The sequence goes on along the minus strand of JBBSNV010000462.1, from coordinate 1,121 downwards.
ATCTTCGTCAGCCTGATCGATTTGCAGATCGAGCGCAGTGCCAACTCCGCCGAGCGCGGTCGCCTGCAACAACTGCGCTGCCACATCGCCACCCGCATGGTCGTGGAAAAGCATATCAGCCTGGACCATCTGCCCGGCGGGGTGAAGCTGGAAGTGGTGCTGGCCGAAGTATGCCGCGGCATCGCCGACGGCTATCGCAATGGCGCAGCGCAGCCGCGGCTTTATTGGCGCCTGGGCTCGGCCGATATCGACCGCGACCGCGCACTATCGGTGGCGTTGCTGCTATCCGAAGTCCTGTGCGAATGCATGAACTTCACCTGCAGCCAGCCTTATGAGCGGCGCATCGATGTGGCGCTCAACCGGCTCGATCACGGCGAAGCGGAATTGAGCATCAAGGACCATTGCCTGGAGGGCGCCGAACTGGCCGAGCAAGTGCTGCGGGCCAATCCCTTGCCGCAGCGGTTTGCTTTGCGTTGCGGCGGCACGTTGCGCAGCAATGGCGCACCGCATTTTTCGCTGCAGCTAAGCGTGCCGACCTTGGCGCAACAGCCGCGCTAGAGCATTCCAGGACTGCCCAGGACTGCGCGACTAGGCGCGCTCGGCGGCCATCAGATAGGAACCGCTGTGCGCCGGGCGAGTGCCGCTCGATTGGTTGGCGGCGAAGGAAATCAGCCACGTTCCCGTTTCGGTTTGCTTGGTCGAGAGCCGGCCGCCGATCTGATCGACGAAGGCGTGAATCAGGGTGGAGGACAGCGGCCCGGCAGCGCCGGCGAAGGCATCGGAGCCGATATGGTCGGCGTCGATGACGCGTACTTCGACACCGTTGCCTTTGACCCTGACGTCGACCCGCACGATGCCCTTGGCGTTATTTTCGATCGACTGCAGGCTGAGATTGACCAGGATCTCGCCCACCGCCATGCCCAGCGGCACGGCCTGGGTGGTTGGCACGACGACTTCGCCCTCGCCGGTGAAGGCCAAGGCCGAGCGGCCATCCGACATATAGGCGACCGAGAAATCGCGGCACAGCCGGCGCAGGAACGATACCAATTCGACGCTGTCGGGCCGCGCGGCGTCGTCGAGATGGGCGTAGACGGTGGCCAGTGCCACCAGTCGCCGGCGCG
>JBBSNV010000461.1:0-2418 GCA_038260375.1 Reyranellales bacterium | reverse complement strand
ATGTGCAAGTCGGGCTGGCACTGAAATCGGCTTCTGTACGGCGCCGGGCGCTGCTACCTTAATCGGCTAGCGAGGAAGCCATGCCCGATACCGCCCTACAATCCAAGCCCGCCAGCGACAGCAAGACCGAGCATTTCGACGTGCTGATCGTCGGCGCCGGGATTTCCGGCGTGGGCGGCGCCTATCACCTGCGTCACCAGCTTCCCGACACCTCGTTCGTGGTGCTGGAAGAGCAGGAGAGGTTCGGCGGCACCTGGATCACGCATAAATATCCCGGCATCCGCTCCGACAGCGATCTCTATACTTTCGGCTATCGCTTCAAGCCCTGGGTCGGCAAGCCGATCGCCACCGCGGCGGAAATCTTGAACTACATGGGCGAGGTGATCGCCGACAACGATCTGGCGCGCCACATCCGCTACGGCCACCACATCGAAACCGCCAGCTGGTCGAGCGCGGACAAAAGCTGGACCTTGGAAGGCACGCGCGGCGATGGCCATGGTGGGGGCGAGCGCTTCCGCATCACCGCCAATTTCCTGTGGATGTGTCAGGGCTATTATCGGCACAGCCAAGGCTATACGCCGGATTGGCCGGACATGGACAAGTTCAAGGGCCAGATCGTCCATCCGCAGAATTGGCCGACCGATCTCGACTACAAGAACAAGCGGATCATCGTGATCGGCTCGGGCGCCACGGCGGCTACGTTGGTGCCCAACATCGCCGACGAGTGCAGCCACGTGACCTTGCTGCAGCGCTCGCCGACCTACTTCATTCCGGCGCGCAACGCCCAGGTGCTGGCCGACGAGCTGCGCACCCTGCAGGTCGACGAGACCTGGATCCACGAAATCGTGCGCCGCAGGATTTTGCTCGATCAGGCCAATTTCATGAAGCGCGCCTTCGAGGAGCCGGACTCGGTGAAGGCCGAGCTGCTGGGCGCGGCGCGGCTATTCCTTGGTCCCGATTACGATATCGACAAGCATTTCACGCCATCCTACCGACCATGGCGCCAGCGCATCGCCTTCATTCCCGACGGCGATCTGTACCGGTCGATCCGCTCGGGCAAGGCCAGCGTGGTGACCGACGAGATCGCGCGCTTCACCGAGACCGGCATCGCGCTGAAATCGGGCGAAGAGGTGAAGGGCGACATCGTCGTCACCGCCACCGGCTTCGATCTCAACGTGCTGGGCGATATCGAATTCGCCATCGACGGCAAGACGCTGAACTTCGCCGACACCGTGACCTATCGCGGCATGATGTTCACCGGCATGCCCAACATGGTCTGGGTATTCGGCTATTTCCGCGCCTCGTGGACCTTGCGCGCCGATCTGGTGGCCGATTTCGTCTGCCGCCTGCTGGGCCATATGAAGGACAAACAGGCCGAGCAAGTCGAAGTGGCGCTGCGGCCCGAGGACAAAGACATGCCGTTGCTGCCGTGGATCGATACCGAGAATTTCAATCCGGGTTACATCACGCGCGGCATGCATTTGCTGCCTCAGCGCGGCGACAAGCCGGAATGGCAGCACACCCAGGATTATTGGAACGAGAAGGATCTGTTCCCCAAGATCGATCTCGACGACAAAGCGTTCGTTTATAAGTAAGATCGGCGGGCGTCACTCATATCGTTCGACGCAACTTGGCCGGGATGACGACTTGCCGCGACTAGGTACGATACGACGGGTCGTCACGGTCGAGCTGGCGCAGCATCGCTTCCCATTCCATCGCGCCGAACACGCGTCGCGTGCCCGGCGCATAAAGATGCGCGGTCTTTTCCGCCACGCCCTGGTTGGGCATAGTGAGTTTGGCGCCGCTGCTCATGGCATCGACCTGCGCCTTGCAGGCCATCTCCAGCCAGTAAAGCATGTTGAAGGTTTCGGCCACCGAGCGGCCGCAAGCCAGCAGGCCGTGATTGCGCAGGATCATCACGTCGTTGCTGCCGAGATCGGCAACCAGGCGCTGGCGTTCGTCGAGATCGATCGCCGGACCCTCATAGTCGTGATAGCTGACCACGCCGGCGAAACGCATCGCGGTTTGCGTCAAGGGTAGCAGCCCGCACTGCATGGCCGAGACCGCCATGCCGGCGCGGCTATGAGTGTGAACCACGCATTCGACGTCGTGGCGCGCGCCATGCACGGCGCTATGGATCACGTAGCCCGCGTGGTTGATGCCGTAATGCGTGTCGGGCTTGAGCAGCACGTTGCCGTCGAGATCGATCTTGTAGAGATTGGACGCGGTGATCTCGGTGTAGAGATAGCCATAGGCGTTGATCAGGATATGATTGTCGCTGTCTGGCACGCGCGCGGTGATGTGATTGTAGATCAGATCGGTCATGCCGTAGCGCGCCACCAGCCGGTAGCAGGCGGCCAACTCGACCCGCATGTTCCATTCCGCCTCGCTGACGCGGTCGCGGACCGGGGTGGATTT
>JBBSNV010000460.1:0-2445 GCA_038260375.1 Reyranellales bacterium | reverse complement strand
CCGGCGTCGCCGGCATGTCGATATGCTTTTGCCCAGTGGTGCGGTACAGCACATCGACGATGGCGTTGATCGCTGCCGGCGGCGAGCCGATGGCGCCGGCCTCGCCCGCCCCTTTCACGCCCAGCGGGTTGGTGGTGCATTTCACGTTGTGCATGGAAAAATCGATGAACGGCAGCAGATCGGCGCGCGGCATGGCGTAGTCCATGAACGAGCCGCTGATCAGCTGACCGCTGTCGGGGTCGTACACCGCATGCTCGCTCAGCGCCTGGCCCAGCCCCTGCGCGATGCCGCCATGCACCTGGCCTGTCAGCAGCATCGGATTGAGCGCGCCGCCGAAATCGTCCACCACGGTGTAACGCTGGATCGCCACCTGGCCGGTCTCGGGATCGATCTCGATCTCGCAGATATGGCAGCCATTGGGGAAGGTGGCGGCCTCGGGGGTGCGGGTGAAGCTGTCGTCCAGGCTCTCGACCTTGCCGCCATTATGCTTGGGATCGCGCGCTGCCTTGGCCACTTCGAACAGCGAGGCTTTGCGGTCGGTGCCGACGATACGGAAGTTGCCTTCGACATATTCGATATCGGCCTCCGAGGCTTCGAGCACGCTGCCGGCCACTGCTTTGCCCTTGTCGATGATCTTGTCGGCCGCGCCCATCACCGCCGCGCCACCCACCGGAATGGCGCGCGAGCCGCCGGTCATGCCGTTGGGTGTGACGTCGGTGTCGCCCTGCACGATGCGGATTTTCTCGGCGTCGATGCTGAGCCGGTCGGACAGGATTTGCGTGTACGCGGTCTCGTGGCCCTGGCCGTTGGTCTGGTTGCTCATATAGACCGTGACGGTGTCGTCGGGATTGAACTTCACAATCGCGGTGTCGGGCGTGCCGCCGGAGCATTTCTCGACATAGGTCGCCATGCCGATGCCGCGCAGTTTGCCTTTGCGCTTGCTGTCGGCCTCGCGTTGAGCAAAGCCGGCCCAATCGGCGCGCTGCTGTGCCTCGCCCATTAGCGCTTCGAATTCACCCGAATCGAACACGTCGGCGAAGGCTGTGGTCCAGGGCATGGCCGAAGCCGGCACGAAATTGCGGTGGCGGATTTCCGCCGGGGTCACACCCACTTCGCGCGCGATGTGATCGACCAGTCGTTCGATCAGGTAAGCCGCTTCCGGCCGGCCGGCGCCACGATAAGCATCGGTCGGCACCGTGTTGGTCATCACGCCTTTGACGTTGCAATAGACCACCGGCGTCTTGTAGAGCCCGGCCAGCATGGTGGTGCCGGCGCCAGTCGGGATGAACGGACCGAAATTGGACAGATAGCCGCCCATATTGGCCCAAGTGGTGACCTTCAGGCCGAGGAAGTGGTGGTCTTTATCCAGCGCCATCTCGGCCAGGGAGACGTGATCGCGGCCCTGCACGTCGCTCAAGAACGCCTCGGAGCGATCGGGGATCCACTTCACCGCGCGCTTGAGCTTGCGGCTGGCCCACACCGCCAGGCATTGCTCGGGATAGAGAAAGATCTTCATGCCGAAGCCGCCGCCGACATCGCCGCTGATGCAGCGCAATTTTTCCGCCGGGATATGCAGCACGGCATTGGCGATCTGGCCGTGCACCACATGCACGCCCTGGGTCGAGGTGTAGAGCGTCGAGCGATCGGTGGCGGCATCGTAATCGGCCACCGCGCCACGCGGCTCCATCGAGTTGACCACGACGCGGTTGTTGACCAACTCCAGCGTGACCACGCGCGCGGCCTTGGCGAAGGCGTCCTCGACGCCCTGGCGGTTGCCCAGCTCCCAGTCGAAGCACAGATTGCCCTTGATGTTGTCCCACACTTGCGGCGCGCCGCTCTCCAGTGCCGCGCGCGAAGCGGTGACCGCCGGCAGCGAGCCGTAATCGATTTCGATCAGCTCGGCCGCGTCGCGCGCCTGCTCCAAAGTCTCGGCCACCACCAGCGCCACCGGATCGCCGACATGGCGCACCTTGCCATTGGCCAGGATCGGCCGCGCCGTGTCGCCGCGCGGGCTGCCGTCGCGATTCTGGATCGGCACCAGGCAGGGGATGTCGCCCAACGTGTCGGCCTTGACGTCTTCATAGGTCAGCACCGCCAGCACGCCGGGCGCCTGTTTGGCGGCTGCGGTGTCGATGCGATCGATCGTGGCATGGGCGTGCGGAGAGCGCAGCACGTAGGCGCGCGCGGGCTTGCTGGCCAATTTGTAGTCATCGGTGTAGCGACCGCCGCCCGACAGCAGCCTCGGATCCTCAACGCGCTTGATCGATTGTCCGATGCCGAATTTCGCCATGATCTGTCTCCACTTCTCGACAAAGTTTAGAACGGCGCAACGTCACTTGACCAGCAATCGTGCGTGCAGAAATACTCAGTAAACCCCCAGCAAAGCAGTGGTGGTGGCGAGCCAGCCCAGTATGGCGATGCCGATGATCCCATCGCCCACCAGAT
>JBBSNV010000459.1:0-2452 GCA_038260375.1 Reyranellales bacterium | reverse complement strand
CTGCGCGACTTCGTCGAGCAATGTTCCAGGCGCGGCATTAAGGTCGTCGTATCCGGCCTGCAGCCGCAAGCGCGCGCAGTGCTGGCGCCGATGAAAACTTTGGACGGCGTGCACGAAGTCGACAATTACGCCGAGGCAATCGAACTGGCTCGGCGTTTGGCCCAATAGACGGTCAGGCCGGCGCGCGCGAACCCCCGACTTTCAAGGCAACGATAACCGCCGCGCCCACCGCAACGCCGACCAAGTCGGTAACGGTTTCGGGAATCAGCAGCAGCAACCCGCCCATGCCCAGGCCAAAACGCGACCACGGCGGCAAGCGCCCGACGCGATAAAGATAGCCCTCGAACGATGCCGCCAGCAGCAACACGGCGGCGATCGCCGTCACGGTAGCCTCGGCGATCTCGACGATCGAGCCTTTGAGAATCAACGCCGGCTGCAGCGCAAACAACACCGGCAGCAGCAACAACAGACAGCCGATGCGAATGGCTTTGAAACCGGTAGCCATCGGGTTGGCCTTGGCGATCGAGGCTGCGGCAATCGCCGCCAGCGCCACCGGCGGCGTGATGAACGACACGATGCCCCAGTAGAAGATGTAGAGATGCGCGGCCATGGGATCGAGTCCGGCCTGGATCAGCGCTGGCGCCAAGACGATGGCCAGGAAGATGTAACAAGCCGACGCCGTCATCCCCATCCCCAGAATGAAGCTGGTCAAGGCGCCGGTCGCCAGCAGCAGCCAGATATTGCCGTGGGCGTATTGTACCAACTCGCGCGAGAAGGAATTGGCCACGCCGGTGATCGACATAGCGCCGACGATCAAACCGATGCCGGCGATCAGGCAGACGATCTGCGCCACCGCCTGGCCGACATCGACGATCAGCTGCGCGAAGGCACGCCAACCGAAGCCGATGCTGCGCGAGCGGATCACCGCGACCGCCAGCAAGAACAGCGCGATATAAAACGGCGCCTCGCCCTCGATGCGATAGGCCAGCAACAGCACCGTCAGCGCCACGATCGCCACCAGGTAATACCAGCCGCCGAGGATGGTGCGCAGCATGGCCGGCACTTCCGCCTTGGTCAGGCCGCGCAAGCCGTTGCGCGCAGCAAACAGGTCGGTTTGGATGAACAGCGCCAGGTAATAGAGCATCGCCGGCAGGAACGCCGCCAGCACCACCTCGCCATAGGGCACATTGAGGAAATTGGCCATAATGAAAGCGGCCGTGCCCATCACCGGCGGCATCAGCGCGCCACCGGTCGAGGCGCAAGCTTCTACCGCGGCGGCATAGACCGGCGGGTAGCCGCAGCGCCGCATGGTGGGGATGGTCAATGTACCAGTAGTCAGCACATTGGAGGTCGGGCTGCCCGACAACATGCCGAACAGCCCCGAGGAGATGATCGCCACCTTGGCAGGCCCGCCGCGCGTCGTACCCATCATGGCCGAGGCGAAATCCATGAAGAACGCGCCGCCGCCCGTGGTCGCCAACACCACGCCGAACACCAGGAAGCCGATCAAGGTATCCGACACCACCTGGGTGGGAATGCCGATCACGCTTTCCAGCCCGAACACGTGCTGCTGAATGGCTTGCGGAAAGCTGAAGCTGACGCCCCACAGGAAGCCGGGCATGAAATCGGCGTAAAGCGGGTAACAGGCGAAGATCAACACGAACACGAACAGTATGATCTCGCCAGTGCGGCGCAAAGCTTCCAGCACCACGACCAGGAACACGCCGGCCAGCACGATCGCCTCGCCCGGCGCACGCTCAGCCCAGCCGCGATCGGTCATGGTGCGGGCGTTGAATGCCAGCCAAAGGCCAACCGCCAGGATCACCGCCGCCAACGCCCAGTCGAACCAGCGCGCCGTGCCCTTGTCGGCCTTGCGCGCCGGATAAGCCAGAAAGCCGATGGCGCCGAACACGGCGATCACCAGGTAATAATAGGCGGTACTGATCGGCCGCAATCCGAACGCGCCGAGATTGAAGATCTGGTTGATCGAAACCAACAGCGCCACGACCGTCAGCACCAAGGTGGCGACGAAGGCGGCCCCGGTCAGCCGCAGCGAGCGCGCCTCAGGATCTTCCGGCAAACTGACCGGCGCTTCTTCGGTGGGCGGGATTTGGACCGCACTCATGCTTTGGCCCTGCTGTGGCCTTGTTGTGGCCCCGTTGTGGCACATCGCGGGCCGCCTAGGTGGGCGACCCGCTTTCGCGCCGACGAAATCTAGAGCGTCGCCAGCGCCTTGGTGCGAACGCTGCCCCACAGCTTGGGCACGTCGGTGGTCGAGGCGTTCTTGCCCTCGCCCGCCATCATGGTTTTCCATGCCGCTTGCAAAGTCTTTTGGCGCTTCAGCGCGTGGTCTTGCCATTTCTGGTGATCGGCGCTCCATTGACCGATCTCTTTCAGGTATTTGATGGCGCCATCATGGAACGCCGCGTCCATCGGCGGCGTGCCGGCCTGT
>JBBSNV010000458.1:0-2453 GCA_038260375.1 Reyranellales bacterium | reverse complement strand
TCGGTGCCACGCCAGAATTGGGTCGAGGGCGGCTCGAAGCGGCGCAGCAGGTCGACTGCATCGGCATCGATGCCGCGCCACGCAGCGATCGGCCCAGCCATGATCGACAACAGCGCCAGCACGACCAGCACCGCCAAGGACACACTGGCAGCGGGATGGCGGCGGAAGCGCTGCCAGAAGACGCGCCAAGGAGACGATGCGTGCGAGATGGCGGGCGGTGCCGCGCGTGCTGGGGCGTGCGCCATGCTCAGCCCAACTTGATGCGTGGATCGAGCCAGGCATAGCCCAGATCGGCGGCGAAATTGCTCAGCAAGGTGGTCAAGGTCGCCAGCAACAGGCCGATCAGCGCCACGTTGTAGTCGTTGCCCATGATGGCGTCGTAGATCGCCTTGCCCATGCCGGGCCAGGCGAACATGGTTTCGGTGATCAGCGCGCCGCCGAACAAGCCGCCGAACGACAGGCCCAGCACCGTCAGCACCGGGATCATGGCGTTGCCCAACGCGTGGACCCACACCACGCGCCGCTCGGGCAGGCCCTTGGCGCGGGCGGTGCGGATATAGTCCAAGCGCAGGCTCTCGATCATGGCGGCGCGGATGAAGCGGGTGTAATGCCCGACGCTGACCAGAGTGAGGGTCATGACCGGCAATACCAAGTGACGCAGTCGGTCGAGCAGATGCGCCCACAAGCCCGGCCCGACGTCGTCGCTGATCATCCCCGAGGCCGGCAGGATGCGCCACACCACGGCGAACAGGATAATCAGCAGCAGCGCCAGCCAGAACGGCGGGATCGAGATGCCGGCGAAGCTCAACAGATTGACCGCCGTGTCGCGCGCGCTGCCCGGCCGCCGCGCGCCATAGATCGCCAGGGGGAAGGCAAGCGCCACCGATAGCGCGAAAGAAAGGCTCATCAGCACCAAGGTGTTGCCCAGCCGCGGCGCCAGCACGTCGAGCGTGGCGATGGAGAACGAGCGCGAGAAGCCGAAATCGCCCTGCACCGCCTGCAGCAGCCAGGCGCCATAACGCGCCAGCAAACTGCCGTCGAGATTATACAGCGCGCGCAGCCGCGCGGCGTCTTCTGGTGTCATGCGCGGGTTGGAGCCGATCAGGATGTCGATCGGGTCGCCCGGCATCAGGCTGATCAGCCCGTATACCACGAACGACATGATCAGCATGACCAGCAGGATCTGGACCAGCCGGTTTGCGACGTAACGGGTCATGGCCTCAGTGTAACAGCGAGCCTAGTTGCGCGTATCGCGCCATTGCTCGATCCACAGAGTTGTACCGTCGGACTGGCCGGTCGGCACCACGCCTTTGAGCCATTTGGGAATGATGAACGGATCGGCGCGGAAATACAGCGGCAGCACCGGCAGCTCTTCGACATAGATGCGCTGCATCTGCGCCGCCAGCAATTTGCGCTTGGCGACATCGAGCTCGGAATCGAACTGGTCGAGGATTTTGTCCATCTCTGCATTGCGGAAGCCGGGATAATTCTGCCCGGCCCAGTTATTGGCGGCGCTGGGAATTTCCTGCGAGTGCAAAGTCGGCCGCGGCGGCGTATCGGGGCCGGAAATCCAGGCATACATCGCCGCGCCAGGAAATTCGCGATGGTCGAGATTGCCGGAGAACACCCGGGGCGGCAGCGCCTTGAGGCGCAGCTCGACGCCGATCTGTTTCCATTGCGACTGCAACACCTGCTGCACCAATTCGCGTACGCGGTTGCCGGCGGTGGTGAGCAGTTCGAACGACAATCTCTCGCCCGCCGCATTGACCCGCACACCGTTCTGCAATTTGAAGCCGGCTTCGTCGAGCAGCGCATTGGCTTTCTTCAGGTCGAACGTATATTTCGGCACACCAGCCGAATAATGCGGATCGAGCGGCGCCACAAAGCCATCGGCCACCGGTTGTTTGCCCGCGAACAGCTTGTTCACCAGGGTCTCGCGGTCCATGCCGTACATGAGCGCCTGGCGCACGCGCAAATCGTTGAACAGCTTGTTGTCGAGGTTCAAGTCGATGTGCTCGTAGATCAGGCCGTTCTTGTAAATGTAGTCGAAGCGATCGCCGTTGCGTTTCTCGAACGCCAGCGCCTGATCGATCGACAAGCCCAGCTCACCCAGAATGTAATCGATGCTGCCGGATAGCAGATTGGCCTCGAGCGCGGCGGTGTTCTCGATCACCTTGAACACGATGCGCTTGAAATATGGCTTCTGGCCGAACCAATGCGTGTTGGCCTGCAGAGTGATGCTGACTCCCGGCGTCACGGCGGTGATGCGATAGGGCCCGAAATACAAACCGGGATTGGTGGTGTCGGTCTCGAATTTGGAACGGCTGGGATATTGCGCCGGACCCGCCTCGAACACCTTGCGCTCGATATGCGCCGGCATCGGCGAGGGCGCATAACTGTTGTAGTTCCACACCACCCGGTCGATATGGATGGTGAAGTTGCGCTCGTCCTGC
>JBBSNV010000457.1:0-2453 GCA_038260375.1 Reyranellales bacterium | reverse complement strand
CTTGGGCCGGCCGGTGGTGCCACCGGAGGAAGCAATGAAACAAATTTCATCCGGGTTGTCGGGCAGGTCCGGCGCCCGCCCGGCCTGGCCCGCCATCCAATCCATCAGATAGGGAATGCTGTCTGGGCCGGCGCGGTCGATGCAGATGAAAGTTTTGATCTTGGGGCACTCGACGCGCAGCTTGGGCAGATAGACCTCGAAGCTGGAATGATAGAACAGCAACACCACATCGACGTTGTTGAGGATGTAGCAGTTCTCGTCGATGGCGTTGCGCGCATTGACCGGCGCCCAAGCCAGCCCCGCGCGCACAATGCCCAACAGGCAGGCATAGGCATGGGCGTGGTTGGGGCTATAGACCGAGGCCACCTGGCCGCGCTGCAAACCCGCCGCCAGCAAACCGTTGGCGATGCGGTGGGTCCAGCCGGAAATCTCGCGATAGCTCCAGCCGCGTTCCCCGTCATGCAGGCAATCGCGCTCGGCAAAGCGATCGACGCCGCGGTCGAAATAGTCGATCAGACGCATGCTGCTTTTCTCGATGTCTTTCTTTGCCGTTTGGCTTGATTTGCAGGCGAGCTCGGGCGCAACATTGCCGCATGCGGCGTATCTTTGAAAAGCTCTGCTTGGTCCTGGCGTCGGCTTTGGCGATAGCGTTCGCCCTGTTGCTGCCGGCGCACGCCATCGAGTTGTCTGGACTTTACCACGGCCAGGCCATCGTCACCGGCACGCAGGAACCGGAGCGCAGCCGCGGCTTCCGACTGGCGCTGATGGACGTGCTGGTCAAGGCTTCGGGCGAGGCCAAGCTGCTCGACGACAAAACCCTGCAGCCGGTCCTGGACAACGCCAAGGATTACGTCATCGCCTTCGATTACGAAGACCGCAAGAAGGGCATGAAGATCAACGACGAGCAGGGCACGCGCGACCGGCCGCATGATTTGCGCGTGCTGTTCGACCGGGCAAAAATCGACGCCCTGCTGGCCGAGCGGGGCTTGAAACCTTGGAGCGCCGAACGGCCGCGATTGCTGACATTGATCGTGGTGCGTTTCCCCGCCAACAGCTACGTGCTGAGCGCGGATGGACAGCTAGGCTATGCGCAGCGTCTGGCGCTGGACGCCGCCAGCACGCGGCGCGGCGTGCCATCGATGTTGCCGACGATGGCGATGCTGAGTAGCGCCAAGCTGACGCAGGATCGCATCGCCAAGTTGCCGTCCGGCGAACTGGCCAAATTGCCAGCGACACTGGGCGGCGAGATGGCGCTGCGCGGCGTCATGGTGTGGGACGACAAGATGCCCGGCTGGCGCACCGACTGGACTTTGGTCGGCACCGGTACCAATCGCACCTGGCATACCGACAACACCAGCTTCGACGATGCCTTCCGCAGCGGCATTGGCGAAAGCGCCGCCATCCTGGCCGGCTTGCGCTAACGCCTTTCCTAACGCCTGTCTTAAGGCTGGCAACTCAGGCGACGACGCCTGAGCCGTGCAACTCCTTGATCTCGGCGGAGGAAAATCCGCTCTCCGCGAGCACCGCGTCGCTATGCGCACCACGCTTGGGCGCGGCGCCCTGCACTTGCGGCTTGGTGCGCGAGAAGCGCGGCGCCGGCGCCGGTTGGGCAAAGCCATCGATATCGACATAGCCACCGCGCGCTTTGGCGTGTTTGTGATGCGGCGCTTCGCTCATGGTCAGCACCGGCGCATAGCAGATGTCGGTGCCCTCCATGATCGCGTCCCACTCGTCGCGCGTCTTGGTCTTGAACACCGCTTCGAGCTTCTTGGTCATGTCGCCCCAATGCGCGCGATCGTGCTGCGCCGGCAGCTCTTGGCCTTTCAGCCCTGTCTTCTCCAGCAGCAGAGCATAGAATTGCGGCTCGATCGAACCGATCGAGACGTATTTTCCGTCCTTGGTTTCGTAGGTGTCGTAGAAATGCGCGCCGCCATCCAGCATGTTCTGCTCGCGGTCCGAATCGTTCCACGCCTTGGCGCCCATCATGCCGTACACCGCGCCCAGCAGTACGTTGGTGCCATCGACCATGGCGGCATCGACCACCTGGCCCTTGCCCGACTTCATCGCTTCGATCAGCCCGCAGGCCATGCCGAACGCCAGCAGCATGCCGCCGCCTCCGTAATCGCCCACCAGGTTGAGCGGCGGCACCGGCTTCTGACCCTTGCGGCCGATCGCATGCAGCGCGCCGGTCAGAGCGATGTAGTTCATGTCATGGCCGGCCACTTTAGCCAGCGGGCCGTCCTGGCCCCACCCGGTCATGCGGCCATAGACCAGCTTAGGATTGCGCTTGAGGCAGACATCGGGGCCGATGCCCAACCGCTCGGCCACGCCCGGGCGGAACGGCTCCATCAGTCCGTCGGCCTTTTCGGCCAGGCGCAGCACTACTTCGGCGCCGCCCGGCTTTTGCAGGTCGACCGCGATGGAGCGGCGCGAACGGCCATGCACGTTGAATT
>JBBSNV010000456.1:0-2456 GCA_038260375.1 Reyranellales bacterium | reverse complement strand
TTGGACGACGCCAACAGCCCCGCGCTCTTCACGTCGAGCAGGCCGGCGCCGATCATGTCGGGCAGGATCGGCGTGTAGACGAAGCGGCCAATGCCCATCACCAGCATCATGGTCGCCATGCCGCCCAGCAGCACCAGCAGCGGCCGCGGCTCGGGCTGACCCATCGCTTAGCCGGCGCCGCTCAGCAAGCGCCGCGCCTGCTCGCCATCCAAGGCAATCTGCTTCTTCAAATCGTCGAACGAGGGAAATTTCTGCTCGGGCCGCAAGAACTCGATGAACTGCACGCGCAAATGCTTGCCGTAGAGATCGCCGGCGTAATCGAACAGATGCACTTCCAGCCAAACGCTCTTGCCATCGACGGTGGGGCGGCTGCCGAAATTGGCGACGCCGTTGCTCCACACCGTGCCGGCGCCGCGATCGATGCCGGCGCGCACGGCATAGACGCCCTTGGCCGGCTGCAGCAGATCGGCGAGGCGAATATTCGCGGTGGGAAAGCCGATGGTGCGGCCCAACTGCTTGCCGGTCTCGACCCGGCCTTCGATCTCCCACGGCCGACCAAGCAGGCGCGCAGCGGCCTGCGGCTTGCCCTCCTCGAGATAGCGGCGGATTTGAGTCGAGGAATAGATCTCGCCGCTCTCGGCTGCGACCGGCGACACGGCGGTGTAGCTGTAGTGATGCGCCACGGCCAGACGCTCGAGCAAAGCAGCATTGCCGCCGCGCTTATGGCCAAACACGAAATCGTAGCCGGTCACGACATGGCGCGCGCCCAGCCCCTGGTCGATAACCTCGGCAACGAAGCGCCCGGCCGACAGCGAGGCGAACTCGGCATCGAAACGCACCACGAACAAAAGATCGACGCCCAAGGATTCGATGACGCGCGCTTTCAAGCGCAACGGCGTCAGGCGGAACGGCGGATCGTTGGGGCGGAAAAAGCTGCGCGGATGCGGCTCGAAGGTCAGCACCGCAACCGGCGCACCGATGCGATGCGCAGCGCGGCGCGTCTCGGCAATCACCGCCTGATGACCCAGATGCAGCCCGTCGAAATTGCCGATGGCCACCGCCGAGCCGCGATCGGCGGCGGCAAGCGGCGCGTAATGGCGCAGAACACGCATGGCGCTAGCTTGGCCGATCCGAACGCTAGGCGCTACTCGCTCGTGACGAATCTGTTATGCAGCTTTGGGGCGATTGGGCACAAGGGCAACAGCCTCGCCGTCGATCACCATCTTGTCGCCCACCATGCACACGGTCTTGAGTTTGACGCGGCGCTTCTCCGGCACCATTTCGACGATGGTGGCGGTGGCCGTGACCGTGTCGCCGGCGCGCACCGGCGCCTTGAACTGGATGTTCTGGCTGACATAGATGCAGCCCGGCCCCGGCAGCTTGGTGCCGAGAATGGTCGAGATGAACGCAGCGCTCAGCATGCCGTGCGCGACGCGGCCTTTGAACATCGTCTGCTCGGCAAAACCCTGATGCAGATGTACCGGGTTGGTGTCACCCGAGACGCCGGCGAAAGCCATGATGTCGGCTTCCGTGACGGTCTTACCGAAGCTGGCGCTCATGCCGACCTTCAGGTCTTCGAGATAATAGCCATGCAACTCGGCGAACATAATCGGCGCTCCTCAGGGAATTGGGGTACGGCGGGCGCGCACTCTAAAACGCGAGCGCTGGCGAGGGAAGCGCGGCCGCGCCTTTGTTGCAAGTCGATGACAATTTTATTACATCTAAGAGCTGCCCGGCAGTAAGCCCTTGCCGGACCATCGATTATTCCGCATCTGCGAGAGGATTCCGCAATCACCGCCACCGTCGCATTGCTCACTCTATTGGGCGGCACCGCGCTCTTGATCTGGGGTCTGCGCATGGTGCGCACCGGCATCATGCGTGCCTACGGCGCCAGTCTGCGCCAACGCCTGACCGCTGCCCTGCGCAACCGCTTTGCCGCCACCATCGCCGGCCTGGTCGTGACGGTGGCCCTGCAAAGCAGCACCGCCACTTCCTTGATGGCTGCCTCCTTCGTGTCGCGCCGCATCGTCGGTGATGCTGCCGTGCTAGCCATCACCCTGGGCGCCGGCATCGGCACCAGCCTGGTATCTCAAGCGCTGTCGTTCGACGTGTTGTGGATCGGGCCGCTGTTCATCCTGGCGGGCGTGATCGGTTTCCTCGGCTGGCAGTCGACCCGGCTGCACGATGTGGCGCGCGCCGGCATCGGTGTCGGCTTGATCCTGCTGGCGCTGCACCAGATCGGCTCGGTGGCGGGGCCGATCGGTCAGTCGGCTGCGGTGCAGACCTTGTTGGACTCGCTGGGTGGCGAGCCGTTGATCGCGGTGCTGGTCGCGGCCGGTCTCACCTTATTGACCAGCTCATCGATCGCGATGGTGCTGTTGATCGTGTCCTTGGCGGCGCAGAACGCCATCACGCCGCATCTGGCGCTGCTGATGGTGATCGGCGCCAATCTGGGC
>JBBSNV010000455.1:0-2462 GCA_038260375.1 Reyranellales bacterium | reverse complement strand
CCAAGGACGCCGTGCGCAAGGTCGGCTCCACTGGGCTACCAGCGCTGCACAATGAAGTGCGCATCGTCGACGAGAACGGCCAGGATGCGCCAGCCAGACAGATGGGCGAGCTGTGGGTGCGCGGGCCCAACATCACGCCGGGCTATTGGAACAAGCCCGACGCAACTGCCAAGGCGTTCACCGATGGCTGGCTGCATACCGGCGACGCCGCCAAGGTCGATGACGACGGCTTCTACTACATCGTTGATCGCACCAAGGACATGTACATCTCGGGCGGCGAGAACGTCTATCCGGCCGAAGTCGAGACCGTGGTTTACCAACTGCCGCAGATCGGCGAATGCGCGGTGATCGGCGTGCCAAGCGAGCGCTGGGGCGAAGTCGGCATGGTCGTGGCGACCTTGAAGCCCGGCAATAAGCTCAGCGAGCAAGATGTGATCGGCCATTGCGTGGCGAACCTGGCCAAGTTCAAGGTGCCGCAATCGGTCGCCTTCATCGAGGCCCTACCGCGCAATGCCACCGGCAAGGTGCTGAAACGCGAGTTGCGCGTGAAGTTCATCGGCGCCGATAAGCCGGCTATTAGTTAGATCGATAACACAATTTCTTAACGTCGCCCCGCTTTAGCGGGGAGAAGTCGGCCGTTCGAGCGCGTCAGCGCGAAAGCGTCGGGTGAGGAGCATTCGCGTTCAGAACACGCGCCTCACCTGCTCGCGCTACCGCGCTCGCTTCCTCTCCCCGTAAACGGGGAGAGGATAATTGTTGATAACTACTTGCGTTGGCAAGCAATGCGGCCTATATAGCCGGGATGAGCAATTCATCCTTCTCCGCCGTCCTGCATTTGCTGCGCGCCCACTCCCGCCTTGAGGAGAAATTCACCGGCCCCTTGGGCTCGGTGCACGGCTTGGCCCTCAACGAGGTGCTGCTACTGATGCATCTGGAGCGCGCACCGATGCAGCGCCTGAGCCGCATCGACTTGGCCAAGCGCCTGAGCGTCAGCGCCTCGACGGTAACGCGCATGGCGGCACCCTTGGAGAAACTGCGCTTGGTTAGCCGCGAGGCCGATGCCCGCGATGCGCGACTGTCCTATGTGGTGTTGACCAAGGCCGGCGTTCGACTGGTGACCGATGCGCGCCAGACTTTGGAACAGCTTTCGGCCGAAGTGTTCAAGGACCGCTGGACTGAGACCGAAATCCAGCAGCTCGATAAGTTGCTGTCACGCATGACAGCGTCGCAGCCGGGCGATCTGTCGTGACCGTGCTGTTCCATCTGGTGTGCGGCTCGACCGGCGCCGGCAAGACCACCTACTCGACCAAGCTGACGCAAGAGTTGGGCGCGGTGCATTTTTCGATCGGCGATTGGATGGTGACCTTGTTTGGCCCCGACGCGCCGCCCCAGCCCGACTTCCCTTGGATCCTCGCGCGGCTCGAGCGCAGCCAAACGCAGATCGGCAAGATGGCGGTGCAGCTGGGCCAGCTTGGCGTGCCGGCGGTGCTCGATCTTGGCCTGCAGCGCCAAGAGCAACGCCAGCGCTGGGCCGGCCTCGCCGCCGATGCCGGGCTCGGCCTGCGGATTCATTTCGTCGATGTCGATGCCCAGGAGCGCTGGCGGCGCGTCACCGAGCGCAACGAGCAACAGGGCGAGACCTATCGCGTCACCGTCACGCGAATGATGTTCGATTTCATCGAATCGATCTGGCAGCCACCCACGCCAGAGGAAATGGCCCAGTTCGACGGCGTGCGCATCCCAGGTTAGAATCCGACCGACTTATTAGAAGCCGACGGCTTGGCCGTCGCTGCGCGGGTCGCCGGCCATTTCGATCACGCCCGAAGGATGCAGCACCAGCATCCCGGCATGGCCCATCATGTTCTCGTAGGGCCCGACCTCTTCGACCGCGTGACCGGCCTGACGCAAAGCTTCCATCAGCGCCGGATCGAAGCGGTTCTCCATCTTCAAGGTCTCGGTGGTGCCGCCGGTGGTGCGGCCCAGGAAGAAGCGCGGGCCGGTCACCGCATCCTGCAAGGTCGAGCCGAACTGCACGTAACGGGTGAACATGATCGCTTGGGTCTGCGGCTGGCCCTCGCCGCCCATCGTCCCATAGGCAATGGTGCGGCCATCCTTGAGCCGCGCATAGGCTGGGTTGAGCGTGTGATAGGGCTTGGTGTGCGGCCGGATCTGGCGCAGATCGCCTTCGGTCAGGGTGAAGCTGGTGCCGCGGTTCTGCCACAGCACGCCGGTCTCGGACAGCACTACGCCCGAGCCGTGTTGCCAATAGACGCTCTGAATGAAGCTCACCGCCCGGCCTTCGCCGTCGATGCAGCCCATCCAAATCGTGTCGCCTTCACCGTCTTTTTGCGGCGGCCAGGTTGAGGCGCGCTGACGATCGATCTTGGCGGCCAGCCCGTCGAGGAATTTCGGCTCGAGCAAGGATTGCGTCTCGATCTTCATCACCGCGGGATCGGCGATAT
>JBBSNV010000454.1:0-2465 GCA_038260375.1 Reyranellales bacterium | reverse complement strand
GCTCGACGTGCTGCTCGAGCGCGTGCAGCGGCGCGCCAACCGTCCGCTGCTGAAGCAAGACGATCCGCGTGCCGTGTTGGAGCGGCTGATCGCGTTGCGTTACCCGGTCTACGGCCAAGCCGACATCGCGGTCGACAGCCGCGACGTGCCGGCCGAGCGCACCACGCAGGACGTGCTCGATGCGCTGCACGACTATCTGCACAGCGACGCCGGCCAGCGTCGTTTTCCCACAACGATCAGTGCTACGGGATCACCATGAGCGACACGATCGTCAACGTAGCGCTGGGCGAACGCAGCTACGACATCGTCATCGGCCAGGGCTTGATCGGCCGCGCCGGCGGCTTGATCGCGAAGCTGGCGCCATCGCGCCGCGCCATTGTGGTCAGCGACAGCCATGTGGCGCCGTTGCATTTGACCAATCTGCGCCGCGCGCTCGAAGATGCGGGCTTCTCGGTAGGCGAAGCGATCGCGCCGGCCGGCGAGCCCAGCAAAGGCTACGACGAATTCGGCCGCTTGCTCGACGCCATTTTGAGCCAGCGGCCCGATCGCGGCACTTTGTTGATTGCGTTGGGCGGCGGCGTGGTGGGCGACCTCACCGGGTTTGCCGCGGCAACCTTGCTGCGCGGTTTGGATTTCGTGCAGATCCCCACCACCCTGCTGGCTCAAGTGGACAGCTCGGTGGGCGGCAAGACCGCGATCAATTCGCGCTTCGGCAAAAACCTGATCGGCGCCTTCCATCAGCCGCGCTTGGTGTTGGCCGATATCGACGTGTTGGCGACCTTGCCGGCGCGCGAGATGCGAGCCGGTTACGCCGAAGTTGTTAAATATGGCTTGATCGACGAGCCCGACTTCTTCGCCTGGCTGGAACGAAACGGGCCGGCGCTCTTGAACGGCGACCAAGCGCTGCAAAAAGAAGCGGTGGCGTTCTCCTGCCGCGCCAAGGCGCGCATTGTCGCCGCCGACGAGCGCGAGACCGGCGTACGGGCGCTGCTCAATCTAGGCCACACTTTCGGCCATGCGCTGGAAGCGGAGACCGGCTACGGCAGCGAGTTGCTGCACGGCGAGGGCATCGCCATCGGCATGGGCCTGGCGTTCGACCTGTCGGTGGCGCTGGGCCTGTGCGCGGCCGCCGACCGCGACCGCGTCTATGCACATCTCAAAGCCGCCGATCTGCCGACCAGCCCGCGCGCCATCGGCCAGCGGCGCTGGGACGCGGCGCGGCTGATCGAGCACATGATGCACGACAAGAAGACTCGCGATGGCAAGCTGACTTTCATCCTGACGCGCGGCATTGGCCACGCCTTCATCGCCAAAGACACGCCGGTCGAACCGGTTCGCGCCGCGCTCGATCGCGCACTCGCCGCTTAGAGCAAATCATCTTTGTTGGAATTATAGGAGATTCCGTCAAAGGCGATTTGCTCTATACTTGAAAAATAGAGCGGATTCGCATGATGGGATGGAATGCAACGGCGCTTTCACCCCATCATGATCCGCTCCACGCGGCATCAATCGGGGAAAAGCCATGGACTATTCGTTGCTCGTACCGGCCGGCGCCGTGCTGTTGTGCCTATTGCTGGCGGCATTCTTCTCCAGCGCCGAAACCGCCATGACGGCGGCATCGCGCCCGCGCATGATGCGCCTGGAACAACAAGGCAACCGCCGCGCCGCCTTGGTCAACCGCCTCTACGCGCAGAAGGAACGCATGATCGGCGCGCTGCTGCTAGGCAACAACACCGTCAACATCCTGGCCTCGGCGCTGACCACCGGCGTGCTGATCGGCCTGTTCGGCGATGCCGGCATCGTTTACGCCACCGTGGGCATTACCATCCTGGTGCTGATCTTCGCCGAAGTGCTGCCCAAGACCTACGCCATCATGTTCCCCGATCGCTCCGCGCTGGCCTTGGCGCCACTGGTGCGAGTGGTGTTGTTTTTGTTCGCCCCACCAACCGTGGCGGTCGGGACAATCGTCAGATGGATTTTGCGCGCGATCGGCGTCACTCGCCGCTCCGACGCGCAGGATTCCGAGCTCAATGAAGAGGTACTGCGCGGCGCTATTGAAATGCACACCGCGGGCGAAATCGACACGCCGCGCGAACGGTACATGCTGCGCTCGATCCTCGATTTGGGCGATCTCACGGTCGAAGACGTGATGACCCATCGTGGCAACATCACCTTAATCGATGCCAATCAACCGCCCGCGACCATTTTGGAGCAAGTGCTGGGCAGTCCCTTTACGCGCATCCCACTCTATCGCGGCCAGCCCGACAACATCGTCGGCGTCATCCACGCCAAGGCGCTGCTGCGCGCCTTCCACGCCAACCGCGACAATATCGATGCCGTCGACATTGCCGCCATCGCCAACCCGTCCTGGTTCGTGCCCGAAGCCACCACCCTGGCCGACCAGCTGCAGGCGTTCCGCCATCGCCGCGAACATTTCGCCCTGGTGGTCGACGAGTACGGCGCGC
>JBBSNV010000453.1:0-2467 GCA_038260375.1 Reyranellales bacterium | reverse complement strand
GGCTGGCCTCACCCAGTCAGATAGCTTTTTGATGAATTTGGTAGCGCTGTTGCCGGCGATTGCTGCCGCCATGCTGATCTCGGGCGGTTTGGGCCTGGCATTCGAGCGCGTCATCGTGCGCCCGGTCTATGGCCAGCATCTCAAGCAAATCTTGGTCACCATGGGTGGCTTGGTCGTGGCCGAACAGGCGATCCGCGCCATCTGGGGGCCGGAGCAACTCAACGTGCCACGTCCGACCAGCCTGCGCGGCGCTTTCCTGTTCGGCGACGTGGCGATCGAAAAATATCGCGTCTTCGCCGTGGTGGTGGGCGGCCTGGTGTTCTTCGCCATGATGCTGGTGCTGAATCGCACCAAGATCGGGCTGCTAATCCGCGCCGGCGTCGAGAACAGCGAGATGGTCGAGTCGCTGGGCTATCGCATCCGCCGTCTGTTCATCGGCGTGTTCGCTGTCGGCTCGGCCTTGGCCGGGCTGGGCGGCGCGATGTGGGGGCTCTATCAGGAGACCGTCACCGCGGCGACGGGCGCGCAAATGATGGTGCTGATCTTCATCGTCATCATCATCGGCGGGCTGGGCTCGGTGGGCGGCTGCTTCATCAGTGCATTGCTGGTTGGGCTGGTGGCCAACTATGTCGGCTTCCTGGCGCCCAAACTGGCGCTGGGCTCCAACATCCTGTTGATGGTGATCATCCTGTTGTGGCGGCCGCGCGGGCTTTACCCCGTGGCCAATAGGTAACCGCGATGCTCCGCAACATCCTCTCCGGCGACATGCCGCGCAGCCTGATGCTGAGCGTGGCCTTGGTCGTCATCGTGGCGGCGTTGGCGTTGACGCCGTTTCTGTTTCCCGGCGTGCGTTCGCTCAACGTGGCGGTGAAAATCTGCATCTTCATCGCCGTCGTTGCCAGTTACGATTTGCTGCTGGGCTATACCGGGATCGTCTCTTTCGCCCACACCATGTTCTTCGGCATCGGCGGCTACGGTGTGGCGATCGCGCTGAACGGGCTGGGGCCGGACTGGGGCGACATCGCGCTGGGCCTGGCGGTGGCGCTGGGGCTGTCAACGGCGCTGGCCGCGTTGATCGGGCTGTTCAGCTTGCGGGTGCGTGCCATCTTCTTTGCCATGATCACTTTGGCGGTCGCCAGCGCCTTCGCCATCCTGGCGTCGCAGCTTTCCTCGATCACCGGCGGCGAGGACGGCTTGAACTATCCTGTGCCGGCGATGCTGCGGCCCAGCTTCCATCTGTTCGACGGCACGGTGCTGGGGCTCGATATTAACGGACGCATTATCACCTATTATATCGTGTTCTTCGTCGCGCTGGCGTTGTTCTTGTTGCTGCTGCGCATGGTCAATTCGCCGTTCGGTCGCGTGCTGCAGGCGATCCGCGAGAATGACTTTCGTGCCGAGGCGTTGGGCTATCGCACGGTCTATTACCGCACCGCCGCCAATTGCCTGTCGGCCGCGGTGGCCACGGTCGGCGGCGCCTTGCTGGCGTTGTGGCTGCGCCATACTGGACCCGACACCACGTTAAGTTTCGACATCATGCTGGATATCCTGCTGATGCTGGTGATTGGCGGCATGGGCACGATGTATGGCGCGGTGGTTGGTGCCACCGTGTTCCTGATCGCGCAGAACTATCTGCAGGACGCCATGGCCGTGGCCAGTAAAGCCACGGCCGGCATTCCGGTGCTGTCGCATCTGTTGCATCCCGATCGCTGGCTGTTGTGGCTGGGCGTGCTGTTTATCCTCAGCATCTATTTCTTCCCCACCGGCATCGTCGGCCGGTTGCGTGCCATGCACACGTCCAAACCTCAGAACCGGCCGGAAGGGTCGACCCGCGCCAAATAGAGCGTGGCGTCGCTCGACGAGCCCGCGCCTTCGAACAGCACGGCGAAGCCGGCGGTGGGATAGGACCGCACCATCAACGCGCGGCGCATCTTGTAGCCGCGATAATTCACCCTCTGCCGCTCGATGCCGTCGCGGTCGAGCTGGAGCAGCACAGCGACACGGCCGTCGCCATCGGGCTCCGAGCCGGCCAGCACCAGCCCGCCATTGGGCGCCAAGGCGATATCGTTGATTTCCTGGTCGGCCGGACCGGGCAGCGGTCGCGTCCAAACCACCATGCCATTGGCCGCCACGCGCGACAGCTCGAAGAACTGCCCGCCGCCGCTCGATTCGGTCAGGGTGACGACGAATGTGTCGGCGCCGCTCACCGCCAGGCCCGACACCATGGTCAAGGTGCTGCCGCTGCCGAAGCTGCGCCGCCAGGCGATCTGTCCATCGCTGCCCAGCTTGACCAACAATCCACGGCTGGCATTGACGGTGGAATTGTCGGCATAGGCGATATCGGTCAGGCCGCCGGCAATGTATTGGCCGCCGCCGGCGCCGCGCACCAGATCGGCGGTGTTGCCGCTATCGGCTTTTTCGCCCGGCACCTGACGCCGCCACGCCACCTTGCCGTCGGGTGCGACGC
>JBBSNV010000452.1:0-2467 GCA_038260375.1 Reyranellales bacterium | reverse complement strand
TCGCCACCGGCCCCACTGGCGCCACTGGCCGGTGAACTGGGATCGCTACCCCCTTGGAAGCCGAGCCCTGACCGCTTGATCGCGTCGGGATTGACGAAGAACTGGTCGCGATAGGCTTGCAGCACGTCGCCGGCCTCAGCCACGTCATAGGCCATGCCGGGGAAATAGATCTGGTCGAACGCCATGGCGGTGGTGTGCTTGTTCAGCGCGGCGATTTCCGCCGGGGTGAAGCCGCCTTGCTTGTAGAGAACGGTGACGGTCGAGAGATAGGATTGCGCCACGTAGAAGCGGTTGGCGATGTCCTGGCCGTCGACCATGCGGGCCGCTTCCACCATAGTAGCAAACAACCGCAGCACCGATTTGGCCGGTTCTTCCTTGTTCCACACCGTGACCGAAACGATGCCGCCTGGTTTCAGCGCGCGCATATAGGCTGCGAACGCCTCGCGGGTGTAGCCGTATTTCTCGACGATGGCGAAGCCGCCGGCACTCGACAGGCCGGTCGAATCGGCCAGGCTCAAATCGACCACGTCGAATTTCTCGCGGCCCTCGGCGACATAGAGCCGCCCGTCATAGGGGATCACCTTGACCCTAGGATCGCTCAAGAT
Source organism: Reyranellales bacterium (assembly GCA_038260375.1). Taxonomy (GTDB): domain Bacteria; phylum Pseudomonadota; class Alphaproteobacteria; order Reyranellales; family JAQSWP01; genus JBBSNV01. The sequence continues at coordinate 1,862 of JBBSNV010000452.1, read as the reverse complement.
GTTGCCGGTGCGCTTGGACATTTCCGGATCGTCGCGCAGCGCGTTCAAGATCATCGGGTTGGATTCGGCCACCGTGACTTTGGCGGCGCCCGAACGCAGCGCCACGTTGGTCGAGATGCCGCCGCCCAATTGCACCACGAATACGTCGGGATCTTTCTTGAGCACGAACGGGTAATACATCGGCAGGAAACGGAAATAGGCGGTCAGCCGCTCGGGGATCGGCTTCATGATGCCGGCCGGCCCGTCGCTGTCGATGAACATGCCGTAATAGGCGTTCTCCGGCAGCTCGGCGAGATTGAGCGCCGCCATGTCCGATTGGCCCGGCGCGAAATGGAAGTAGGAACTGGAATAGACTTCCATGAAGCCGTGCGGGCTCTTGTCTTTGAAGATGCGCTGGGAGTCGGGGAAGTTGCGGGCGTAGGACACGCCCTTGTAGGGCAGCACGGTGATCTGCGGCAGGGCGAAGGTGGCGACTACGGCCGCGGCCGCCAGTGCCACGGCGATGCCGGCGGCGATGTGTTGGCGGGTGTGCAAGAACCAGATCAGCGACGCCACCAGCCACATGCCGAGCGGCACCAGGATCAAATTCTGCGGCAGCACCACGTACATCGACAGCAGCAGCACCAGCCCGCACAGGCCCGAGCCGCCCAGATCGGCGAAATAGACTTTGCCGAAAACATGCTGGCCGCGCAGGAAAACGAGGCCGAGGAAAAACGCGCCCGGCACGAAGGGCAGGAAATACAGCAGGAAATTGCCGACCAGCAGCCATTTCTGCATCGGGTCGGAGATCAGGAAGATCGGGTTGAATGGAATGGCCTGGGCGATGCAATTGACCGCCACCATCAGCGGCCCGAACAGCAGCAGCGCTGCCCGTAGCCAGCCGTCCCAATGGCGCTCGAAGCTGCCCTTGCCCACGCACATGATGGCGCTGACCAGGCCGAAGGCGAACATCGCCAGGCCCACGACGAACGAGCCAAAATGCGCCCAGCTCGCCACCGCGAAGATGCGCATGATGGCGATCTGATAGGCAATCACGGCGCCCGCGATCAGCGCCACGGTGCAATAGAAGGCAAGCGAAAGCCGGGGCGTTGCGGCCCCGGCTGCGGTTTGCGTCGTCACGATGGCAACAGGCTTTGAGTGAACGGGCGCAGCTTATTTGCCGGTGTTGTGGGTGCCGCCGCCGTCCTTGGTGAACGGCACGAAGGGCACGATGCGGCCGTTGTAAAGATCTTCGCGGGTGATGGTGATGGTGCCGTCGGCCAGTTGTTGCTTGACCACTTTCAGCACGCGCTGCTGGCCGGGCGGGCCGACCGGAATCACGATGATGCCGCCGACTGCCAACTGCTGCAGCAACGGCGGCGGGATGTGATCGATGCCGGCGGTGACGATGATCTTGTTGAACGGCCCGTTCTCGGGCCAGCCGTAATAGCCGTCGGCGATCTTGGTGTTGATGCGGCCGAACTCGGTGTAGCCGTCGGCGGCCAGCTTCTTGTAGTTGGCGCCCGAGCGCTCGCCCAGCGGCTGGATGATCTCGATGGTGTAAACCTTGTCGGTCAGATAGGACAGCAGCGAGGATTGGTAGCCCGAGCCGGTGCCGATCTCGAGCACCTTCTCGCCCGGCTGCACGTCGATCGCCGAAGTCATGCGACCGACCAGATGCGGACCGGAAATGGTCACGCCAAAACCGATGTCGAGAAACGCATCGGCGTAGGCGCGCGCCGCGTTGCGCGGCAGGGCGAATTCCTCGCGCGGCGAAAACAGGAAGGCGCGCATCTCTTTCGGGCGATACAGATCCTTGTTGCGCACCAGCGCCTGGAAGCGCGCGTAATGCTCGGCCAGCTTTTGCGGGTTCTCGCCGCGAT
>JBBSNV010000451.1:0-2472 GCA_038260375.1 Reyranellales bacterium | reverse complement strand
TGACCACCGCGCTGCCGGCCCACGTGCAATCCAAGATGCCCCAACCCGAAATACCTTCGGCCGAGATGATCTCGCCGCGGCAACTGCAAACGCTGATGGCCGACCCGTCGGTGGCGGTGATCGATCTCGGCACCAGCGTGAAGTTCCGCGACAAGCACATCCCCGGCGCCTGGTGGGCGGTGCGGTCGCGCTTGAAAGCGGCGCTGGCCAAGGTCTCAGCTCAGACTCCCATGCCCAAGCAACTGGTGTTGGTCTCGCCTGACGGTGTGTTGGCCCAGCTAGCCGCGGGCGATCTGAAAGCCTCGCATCCCAAGCTGCCGGTGCGCGTGCTGCAGGGCGGCAGCCGAGCCTGGTTCGCCACCAACCTGCCCAGCGAGAGCGGCATCGAGCGCGCCACCACCACGACCAACGACGTCTGGTACAAGCCCTACGAGAATCGCGACGCCATGGAACAGAGCATGCGCGATTACATCACCTGGGAGATCGCGCTGGTGCCGAAAATTGCGCGCGACGGCGACGCCAATTTCAAGGCGTTCTCCTGAATACCCTTACTGTCGACGCGACATAGAGCAAATGTCGCAGTTCCGTGGTCGCTGTGTTTGCCCATATTCAAAGGCAAACGGAGTTCACGATGACTGTCCTGGACGAACCCGCCGCGCCAAGCCGGCGCAATTTATTGACCGAAGAGATCGTCGCTCGCACCGGCATCGATGAGGCGATGATCGAGCGGCTGGTGCGTGCGTTTTACGCGCGCGCGCAACACGACGAACTGATTGGCCCGGTTTTCGCCAAGCATGTGCGCGATTGGGAGCCGCATGTCGCCAAGATGTGCGCGTTCTGGTCTTCGGTGGCGCTGATGAGCGGGCGCTATCACGGGCAGCCGATGGCGGCGCATTTGACGCTACCGGTCGATGCCAGCCATTTCGATCGCTGGCTGGCGCTGTTCGAAACGGTGGCGCGCGAAGTCTGTCCATCTGTCGCGGCCGATCATTTCATCGACCGCGCGCGGCGCATCGCCGAAAGCCTCGAGTTGGGCATCGCTTCGTCGCGCGGCCAGCGTCTGGTCAAAGGCCAGCGACTGACGCCGATGCAAGACGCCTAGGCCTGCACTTGCGCTATGCCGCCGCGATAGATGCCGGCTTCGATATCGCGCCACAGCACTTCATGGCCGAGTGGCAGCGGCCGGTTGTTGGGCATCGACAGCCACAGCCGCAACAGCAGCCGGTCGTGGCCGGTGCTGGCGTCGTCCTGGAACGGCGTGCGGCCGTGATAAGTAATGTGGCTGTTGAGGAATTGGATATCGCCCGGCGCGAAAATCATTTCGAAGCACAGCTCCTGCGCCAGGCTCAACAACATATCGATCGCCTCGCGCTGCTGCGGCGTGAGTTTGGCTACGCCGGGCACCAGCTCGGCCGCCTCGATATAGGTCAGCGAAAAATGGCTGGTCAGCTTGCCGTCGCGCAGGCCGAAAATCGGCAGCTTGTAGATTGTGGCAACGTCGTTCGATTCTTCGCCCAGCCGGCTGCGATAGAAATCCTGGAATAACAATTCGAGCAGATCAGGCCGGCGTTCGAGCATGGCGTTGTGGATCGCTGCGGTGCTGACGATCTTGCTGACGCCGCCCGCCCGCGCTTGGCGCACGCATAACAAGGCCACAACATCGGTGCGATCGGTGTGAAAGCGCAATTGCCCGTTCGATAAGGTGCGGGCGTAAGACGACAGGAACGGCTTATCGGTGCCGATGCCTTCCACCTGGCCGTATTTCTTGCCGATATCGGCACCCCCGGCGCTTTCGTCGCGGATGGCGCGCATCAATTCGCCGCTGCGATTCTGGAACACCGGCTGGCCGAAATGGCGGCCCAGGCCGAAATAGATCTGGCGCAGCTCGTCCTCGCTGTAGCGCGCTACCGGCAAGCCGCTGAGCTTGACCATGCCGCTGCCGTTCTCCAGCTCGTATTGCACATCGGCCACCAAGGCGGCGATCGAAGGCAGCGGAAAATCCTGCGCCGTGGTCGCCGACCAATTCAGGCCGCGGCGCTTGACCTGCTGCAGGGCCGCGTCGATTTCCGCGACCAGTTGCGGCGAGACATGGCGCTGCCAGCGCGGCGAATCCATCATGTCGCGGCCCAGCCATACATCGGGGCCGGTCAGCGGTTGGCGGGCGTGTTTTGCGGGCGATGCGGACATGACGCCCAGCATACAGCCTGGGGCCGCAAACTCCACACTGCCAACCCCTTGTTGCAGCGCGGAAATCCCGCCCATGCCTAAGTCTGCGGCATGGCAGGCTTGCAGCACGGCTAGGGTGCGCCGGCCCGCGCCAAGCTATAGATTTGCCGCTTCCGATTGGCTGGGACAGGACCGATGAGCACAGCAGTACAAGGCGCGCGGCACGATGCCAAGGTGATCGGCCTGATCGGCAGTGCCCATTTCGTCAGCCATTATTACATCCTGCTGCTGGCGCCGATCCTGGGC
>JBBSNV010000450.1:0-2479 GCA_038260375.1 Reyranellales bacterium | reverse complement strand
GGCTTGTAATGCTCGGCGATGGCATCCGCCACTTCGCGCTTCTCGTTCTCGGCCAACGCGTAGTAGCGGCCCATCACGCCCTGCAGCTCGGGGAATTCGCCGACCATGCCGGTGACCAGATCGGCTTTGCACAAGGTCGCGGCCGAACGCACCAGATCGGCGTCGGCACCCGGCACAAAAGGCAGCAGCGCATGAGCGAGCGCCTGGATGCGATCGACCTTTTGCGCGACGGTGCCCAGCTTGGCGTGGAACACGATGTTCTTCAGCGCCGGCACGCGGTCGGCCAGCTTAATCTTGCGGTCTTGATCCCAGAAGAACTTGGCGTCGGATAGGCGGGCGCGCAGCACACGCTCGTTGCCGGCGATCACCGTGGCGCCGTTATCCTCGGTCTGGGTGTTGGCCACCACGACGAAGCGCTGCGCCAAGGAGCCGTCCGGATTGAGACAGGCGAAATATTTCTGATGGGCGCGCATCGAGGTGACCAGCACTTCCTGCGGCAGCTCCATGAACGCAGCATCGATCTTGCCCAGCAGCGGCACCGGCCATTCGACCAGTCCGGCCACTTCCTCGAGCAGGCCCTCATCGGCGCGCAATGTCAGCTTTTGCGCCGCCGCCAGCTGGTCGGCCTTCTGCTTGATGATCGCTTTGCGCTCCGCGGCGTCGAGCATGACAAAGGCGCTGCGCAGCTTGGTCTTATAATCGGCGAAGGACGACACCGCGATCGGCGCCGGCGCCATGAAACGATGGCCGCGTGTGGTGTTACCGAACGCCACCGGCGCCATCGTGCCGCCCAGCTCGACCTGGCCCGCCAGCACTTTGCCGTCGAACAGCGCGATCAGCGAGTGCAGCGGCCGCACCCAGCGCTTGGCGCCATCACCCCAGCGCATCGATTTGGGCCAGGGCAGCGCGTCCATCGCCGTCAGCAAAATCTGCGGCAGCACTTCGGCTGCGCTGCGGCCCTTCTTCTCGACCACCGCGAAATAGAACTCGCCCTTATCGGTAGCGCGCTTCTCGGCCAAATCGATCGAGGCCAGGCCGGCGCCCTTCAAGAAACCCTGCAGCGCCTGTTCGGGCGAGCCGACCCGCGGGCCCTTCTTCTCCTCGCGCAGATCGGGCTGCGCCACCGGCAAGCCATCGACCACCAGCGTCAAACGCCGCGGCGTGGCAAAACTCTCGGCCTTGGTGAAGGTCAAACCGGCGGCCTTCAGCCCATCGCTCACCAAGCGCTGCAAATCCTCCGCCGCGCGGCTTTGCATGCGCGCGGGGATTTCCTCCGACAAGAGTTCGAGCAGGAGCTCAGCCACGGGAGGCACCTGCCGTCTTCACCTCTCCCACGGGGAGAGGTCGCGAGCGACAGCGAGCGGGTGAGAGGCCACAACGACGACTCCTGCGAGGCCCCTCACCCGGCGCTATGCGCCTACCTCTCCCCGTGGGAGAGGTGAAGAAAGCCAAAGACCGCATCACGCGACCTCGCCCTGGCTCTTGAGCCAGGCTTCGCAGCACGCCTTGGCCAGCGCCCGCACGCGACCGATATAGGCCTGGCGCTCGGTGACGCTGATCACGCCGCGCGCGTCGAGCAGATTGAAATTGTGGCTGGCCTTGATGCACTGGTCGTAGGCCGGCAAGGCCAAGCCCTTGGCCAACAGCGCGTTGCATTCCTGTTCGGCATCCTTGAAGTGCTGGAACAAGATCGTCGTATCGGCGTGCTCGAAATTATAGGCCGATTGTTCCTTTTCGTTTTGCAGGAACACCTCGCCGTAGCTGACCGGCGTTGCCGAGTGCGGATCGTTGTACGGCATGTCGTACACACGGTCCCGATTCAGCAGATACATCGCCAGGCGCTCGAGGCCATAGGTGATCTCGCCCGACACCAGCTTGCATTCAATGCCGCCGACTTGCTGGAAGTAGGTGAATTGCGTCACTTCCATGCCGTCGCACCACACTTCCCAGCCCAGGCCCCAGGCGCCCAAGGTCGGGCTCTCCCAGTCGTCCTCGACGAAGCGCAGATCGTGCAGCTTGGTGGAAATGCCCAAGGCGCGCAGCGAGCCCAAATAGAGATCGAGGATCTCAGGCGGCGATGGCTTGAGGATCACCTGGTATTGATAATAGTGTTGCAGCCGGTTGGGGTTCTCGCCATAGCGCCCGTCGCTGGGGCGGCGCGAGGGCTGCACATAGGCTGCCTTCCACGGCTTGCCGCCCAAGGCGCGCAAGGTGGTGGCGGGATGGAAGGTGCCGGCGCCCATCTCCACGTCGTAGGGCTGCAGGATGACGCAGCCCAGCTTGGCCCAGTAGTCCTGCAAACGCAGGATCACTTCCTGGAAGGATTTGGGCGGGGCTGCGACGGTCAAATCCGCCGAGATCGCCGAAGGATGGAGCGCGGTGGACATGGGCTGCTCGGGGCGCGTTTGGGGCTTTTGCGGTGCGGCAAAATAGGGTGCGCCTTGGGGCCGGTCAAGGCTGGGGGCTCTATTGTCCCCGG
>JBBSNV010000449.1:0-2484 GCA_038260375.1 Reyranellales bacterium | reverse complement strand
CCAAGCTGATTTGCTTCACGCCGCTGCTGGCGCTGGGCCGGCGTTTGATCCGGCTCGGTGCCGATGCGCTGATCATCGAAGGCATGGAAGCGGGCGGCCATATCGGCCCGGTCTCGACCAGCGTGCTGGCGCAGGAAATCCTGCCGGTCATTCGCGACGTGCCGGTGTTCGTGGCCGGCGGCATCGGCCGCGGCGAGGCCATCGTGTCGTTCCTGGAAATGGGCGCGGCCGGCGTGCAGTTGGGCACGCGCTTCGTCTGCGCCCGCGAATCGATCGCGCACGCCAACTTCAAGCGCGCCTTCATGCTGGCCGCGGCGCGCGATGCGGTGCCGACGGTGCAGCTCGATCCGCGCTTCCCGGTGATCCCGGTGCGCGCGCTGGTCAACAAGGGCACCGAGCGCTTCCAGCAAAAGCAGAAGGAAGTGATCGGCCGCTTCGAACGCGGCGAACTCGACATGACCGCGGCCCAGCTTGAGATCGAACATTTCTGGGCCGGCTCGCTGCGCCGCGCGGTGATCGAGGGCGATGTCGAGCATGGCTCGGTGATGGCTGGCCAGAGCGTCGGTTTGGTGACGCGCGAACAGAGCACGGCGGAGATCATCGCCGAATTGATCGACCAGGCCGTGACGGCGCTGCAAGTGCGCGCCGGCGGCGGGGGAATTTAAAGTGGAACGCCCGGCGGCCGGCCTTTCGGGTTCGCGCCTGGCGCTGAAGCGGCTGCGCGACGTGATGGCGCGGCCGGGCACCGCCGAGCAGCGCCTCAACGAGGTGGTGCGCGTGGTGGCGGCCGACATGGTGGCCGAAGTGTGCTCGGTCTATGTGCTGCGCGCGGGCGAGGTGCTGGAACTGTTCGCCACCCAAGGCTTGAACCCGTCGGCCGTCCATAGAACCCGCCTGCGCATCGGCGAAGGCTTGGTCGGCGACATCGCGGCCCACGCACGACCCTTGAGCCTGGCCGACGCGCAAACCCACCCCAATTTCGCTTACCGCCCGGAAACCGGCGAAGAGGTCTATCACTCGCTGATGGGTGTGCCGATTTTGCATTCGGGCCGCGTCGTCGGCGTGTTGGTGGTGCAGAACCGCACCCGCCGCCAATACGACGAAGAAGAAATCGAAACCCTGCAAACCATCGCCATGGTGCTGGCCGAGCTCGTGGTGAGCGGCGAGTTGGTCAATCCACTCGAGTCACGCCAGGTCGATGGCATCGGCCTGCTGCCGCTGCGCGTCGAAGGCGTGAAGCTCAATGGTGGCCTGGCCATGGGCTTTGCCGTGTTGCACGAGCCGCGCATCGTCATCAAGCGCGTGGTGGCCGAAGACACCGCGGCCGAACAGGTGCGTTTCCGCGACGCCCTGACCGGCGTGCAGGACCAGCTCGACACCATGCTGCAGGATTCCGATTTGGCGCAGGGCGGCGAGCATCGCGACATTCTTGAAACCTTCCGCATGTTCGCCGAGGATCGCGGTTGGGCCGCGCGCATCGCCGAGGCGATCGAGAACGGTCTGACCGCCGAAGCCGCCGTGCAGCGCGTGTTCGACGAGAACCGCGCGCGCATGCGCGAGATCACCGATCCCTATATCCGCGAGCGGCTGCACGATCTGGCCGATCTGACCAACCGGCTGCTGCTGCGTCTGACCGGGCAGAACGATTTGAACAACGGCAACGCCATGCCGGAGGACATGATCCTGGTGGCGCGCAACATGGGCCCGGCCGAGTTGCTCGATTACGATCGCGCCCATCTGCGCGCGCTGGTGCTGGAAGAGGGCTCGGCCAACGCCCATGTCGCTATCGTTGCGCGCGCATTGGACATTCCGGTGGTCGGCCGCGCCACCGATATCTTGGCCCGCGTCGAGCCGGGCGATCCGTTGATCGTCGATGGCGATAACGGCCATATCTTTATCCGTCCCGGCGACGAGGTGCAGTTGGCGTTCGGCGACGGCATGCGCATGCGCGAGGAGCGCAAGCAGATTTACGCGACGTTGCGCGACGAAGCATCGGTGACGTTGGACGGCACGGCGATCGGCCTGCACATCAATGCCGGCCTGTTGATCGACATGCAGCACCTGAAGACCGCGGGCGCCGACGGCGTGGGCCTGTATCGCACCGAGATCCCGTTCATGGTGCGCTCGGAATTCCCCGATGCCGAAGCGCAAACCACGCTCTACAGCCGCATCCTCGACCAGGCCGACGGCAAGCCGGTGGTGTTCCGCACCCTGGATGTCGGCGGCGACAAGATGCTGCCCTATCTCGACGGCTTCGGCGAAGAGAACCCGGCGCTGGGCTGGCGCGCCATCCGCATCGGCTTGGATCGGCCTTCGCTGTTAAGGCAACAACTGCGCGCCTTGATCGCGGCGGCGCGCGGGCGCGAGCTGTCGATCATGTTCCCGATGGTCAGTGAAGTGGGCGAACTCGATGCGGCGCGGCGTTTGCTCGATCTCGAGCTTAAGCGCGAGACCGGCCGCGGCCGCCAGCGGCCCAAGCGGCTG
>JBBSNV010000448.1:0-2501 GCA_038260375.1 Reyranellales bacterium | reverse complement strand
GACCAGGGCGACGGCGCGGGCGAGGGTCATGGCTTTTGTTTAGGCGATTGCGCGGCTTTTAGGAAGCGCGCGCTGGGCATCGGCTGCCCTATAATAGTGGCCTCGCGTTAGGGAGGTACTGCCATGATTCGCGCCGGAATTTGCTTTTGCAGCCTGATCATCCTTGCCGGCATGGCTGCCTGGGCTGCGCCCTCGCCCTATGCCGGCGAGCAAGGCCGCAGCATCAAGGCGCTGTCGGCGCAGGAGATCGAGGATCTGAAAGCCGGCCGCGGCATGGGCCTGGCCAAAGCGGGCGAACTCAATTCCTATCCCGGGCCCTCGCATGTGTTGGCGCTGCAGGCCGAACTGGGGCTCGACAAACCACAGCTTGCCGCCACCCAGGCGCTGTTCGACACCATGCAGAGCCAGGCCAAGCAACTCGGCGGCGAAATCCTCGAGTACGAACAAGTGCTCGACCGCGCCTTTGCTGCCGGCACCATCGACCCGGCCAGTCTCGCGCGGCTGACCAACGAGATCGCATTGCTGCAGGGCAGATTGCGTGGCACCCATTTGGCGGCGCATCTGGCGATGAAACAGCTTCTGACCGCGCAACAAGTGGCGGCCTATGACCGGCTGCGCGGCTATGGCGGCAACAGCGACAGCAAGCCCGCGCATGACGGGCACAAGCACTGATCGAGGAGAGCCGGCATGGCCATGTTGGACGGCATCAAAGTGATCGAGCTGGGCCAGAATTTGGCCGGGCCCTATGCCAGCCAGATCCTGGGCGATCTCGGCGCGCAGGTGATCAAGGTCGAAAAGCCGGGCGGCGACGATGCGCGCGGCTGGGGCCCGCCCTTCGCCAAGGACGGTGTGGCGATCGCCTTTCACACCATCAACCGCGGCAAGCGCTCGGTGGTGCTCGATCTGTCGCGTGCCGAGGATGTCGCGGCACTTAAAGAATTGGTCAAAGACGCCGATATTTTCGTGCACAACATGCGACCCGGCGCGCCGGACAAGATCGGCATCGGCCCCAGCCAATTGCGCGCGCTCAATCCGCGCCTGATCTATTGCGATATCTCCGCCTTCGGTCACAAAGGTCCGCTCGAAGGCAGGCCGGGTTACGAGCCGCTGTTGCAAGCGTTCGGCGGCCTGGTCTCGGTCAACGGCGATCCGTCGAGCCCGCCCGCCCGCATGGGGGCGTCGGTGATCGATTTCGGCACCGGCATGTGGACCGCGCTGGGCGCACTGGCGGCGCTGCAACAACGCCACCGCACCGGCCAGGGCTGCGTCGTCAACACGTCGCTGTTCGAGACCGCGCTGGGTTGGGTCGGCTCGCACATCGCCACCTTCGCCGCCACCGGCAAGCTGCCCGAGCGGCAGAGCACCGGCCATGCCAGCCTGACGCCGTATCAGGCATTCCAAACCACCAACGGCCCGCTGGTCATAACGGCCGGCAACGACCGGTTGTTCGCCAAGCTGGCCAAGGTGTTGGGCCATGCCGAATGGGCGGACGATGCGCGCTTTGCCACCAACCGCGATCGGATGGCCCATCGCGCCCAGGTGATCGCCATGGTGCAGGCGGTGATCGCCACCGACAGCAAAGAGAATTGGGCCGAGAAACTGGAAGCGGTCGGCGTGCCCTGCGCCCCGATCAACGACATCGCCGAGGTACACGATCATCAACAGACCGCGGCCTTGGGCGTGATGCAGACCAACGCGACGACGGGCGTGACCCGTTGGGTGGCGCCCCTGTCGTTCGACGGCAAGCGAGCCGCTTATGGAGCGCCTGCGCCCGTGCTGGGTGCCGATACCCATGCGGTGCTTAAGCGCAACAAGGCGGCAGAGTAGTTACGCCGAGTAGTTACGCCGAGTAGCTACGCCGTTTTGGCTTCGGCGATGCCGAGCTCTTCTTTCATCTGATCGCGCATGACGAATTTCTGCACCTTGCCGGTCACCGTCATGGGAAACGACTCGACGAAGCGCACATAGCGCGGAATCTTGTAATGCGCGATCTGGCCTTTGCAGAACGCCTTGATCTCGTCTTCGTCGGCGGTCTGGCCGGGCTTGAGCATGATCCAGGCCGCAGTCTCTTCGCCGTATTTGGCGTCGGGCACGCCGAACACCTGGACGTCCTGCACCTTGGGGTGGCGGTAGAGGAATTCCTCGATCTCGCGCGGATAGACGTTCTCGCCGCCGCGAATGACCATGTCCTTGACCCGACCGACGATGTTGCCGTAGCCGTTCTTGTCGAGTACGGCCAGATCGCCGGTATGCATCCAGCCGGCTTTGTCGATGGCCTCCCGGCTGCGCTCTTCGTCGCCCCAATAGCCCTGCATCACCGAATAGCCGCGCGTCAGCAACTCGCCCGATACGCCGGGCGGCACGACACGGCCTTCGCCATCGACGATCTTCACCTCGACATGGGGATGGATGCGCCCGACGGTCGAGACGCGCAGCTCGAGCGGATCGTCGGTGCCGGATTGGAAGCTCACGGGGCTGGTTTCGGTCATGCCATAGGCGAT
>JBBSNV010000447.1:0-2502 GCA_038260375.1 Reyranellales bacterium | reverse complement strand
TATCGGGCGCCAAGGATGGTGAGGGGGTGCGCGCTTATCTCGCTAACCATGCTTATGACGGGCTGGCCATGACTTATCGCTCGGACGGCACCGGCAACATGGCGCATGACGCACAGATCGTGTGCTTCGACGGCAAGAGCCGTGTGCCGGTTATCGTCGAGCGCTATCCCGGCGCCCCAACCAGGCCATAGCTATGTTGGACCTGGCGATCAGCACTGTGGCGCTGGCCGCGACTTACGCGCTGGTGGCGCTAGGCTTCGTGCTGGTGATCAACGCGGTGGGCGCGGTGAATTTCGCGCAGGGCGATCTGGTGATGGCCGGTGGAGTTCTGGCCGTGCTATTCGCACGGCTGCTCGATTGGCCGGGTATCGCCTTGGCGCCGCTGGTGGTGTTGGCGGCAGGCGGGTTGGGGTTGCTGCTGTCGTTCGTCGCCTATTTCCCACTGCGGCGCGGACCACCGGCCGGGATTTACGTTTCCACCATCGCAGTCGGGCTGCTGTTGCAAAATGCAGCGCTCAATATGTTCGGCGCAGCGCCGCTACGTGGCCCGGCATTGATCTCCAACGCCAGCCAACCCATCGCAACCATCGTGGTCGCGGCAGCTTTGTTGATCGGCTTACAGCTGCTGCTGCGGCGCAGCCAGTTGGGCCGGCAGTTGCGCGCCACGGCGCAGAACCCGCAAATGGCGGAGGCGATCGGCATCGACACCAAGCGCATGATCGGGCTGAGCTTCGTGCTGGCGGCCGGGTTGGCCGGTGCGGCCGGGCTGCTGCTGGCGCCGATGCAATTCGTCACGCCCTATGACGGCGCCAATCTGATCGTCAAAGCCTATATCGCCGTGGTGATCGGCGGTTGGGGGCGCATCGGCGGCACGGTGTTGGGGGCGCTGGCGATCGCGATCTTCGAAATCGCGGTGGCGACTTTGATCTCACAACCGGCGGCCGAAGCCTCGCTGTACGCCTTGCTGCTGCTGGTGTTGTGGCTACGCCCGCAAGGCTTGTTCGGCGAATTGGCCGGAGAACGCGCGTGAACGAGCCACGCGTGAATGAGCCGCGCGTGAGTGAACCGATCGCGGCGCAACTTCGCGATCAAGCAGCCAGCGCGATCTTGCTGGTGCTGTTGATCGGTTACAGCGTGTTCATGGCCGGCGCATACGATTTGCGGCTGCTGGCCTTGGCCGGTTGCTATGGCATCGCCGTAGTCGGCTATCAACGCCTGTTCGGCGATTTGGGCTTGCTGTCTTTGGCGCAAGGCGCGTTCTTCGCCATTGGCGCTTACGCCGCGGCGCTGCTGAACAACAACGGCATCGGTGAATTGATGTTGGCCGCGGCTCTGGCTGTTGCGGTCGCCGGCGCGCTGGCATTGTTGTGCAGCGTGATCCTGCTGCGCTTGGGATCGCATTATCTGGCTTTGGCGTCACTGGCCATCGCCATGCTGGTACTGCTGGGCGCGGTCAATCTCGAGCGCTGGACCGGCGGCTCTAACGGTCTTTCACTGTCGCAACCATCGACCGTGTTCGGGGTGGCGATTGGCGGCAATGCGAGCTTGGCCGTCGTCGCCTGGAGTGCCGCCTGCATCGCCGCGCTGCTCTATTGGCGGAGCGGCAGCGGCTTGAAAACCTTACGCCGGCATTTGCTGCGCGAGTTGCCGCGCGCCGCGGCGGCCACCGGCATCAATGCGGTGGCGTGGCAACGCGGCGGCTTTGTGTTCGCCGCCACCCTCGCCGCGTTGGGTGGCGCGCTCTATGCACCGGTGGCAGGCGTGGTGTCGCCGCAAGTGGCGGAGTTGACCTTGATGGTCAATCTGCTGGCCGCCAGCGTTATCGGCGGGCGCGGGCGAGTGTCGGGCGCTCTGATCGGCGCGCTGTTGCTGGTGTTGTTGCCCGAGTTGCTGCGCTTTGCCGGCAATTGGTATTTGTTCCTGTGGGGCTTGGCGCTGCTGCTCATGCTGATCCTCGCCCCCGACGGCATTGCCGGCGCGCTCGATTACCTGTTGCGACGCTGGATTAAGCCGCGCTGGACGATGCGCCATGATGCAGCCAACAGCGCGCCCGCGCTGGCCGATCTGCGGCTGGAAGATTTACGCAAAGCCTTTGGCGGCGTCGTGGCGGTCGACGGCGTGGCGCTGGAGTTGCGCGGCGGGCAGGCAGTCGTCGTGATCGGCCCCAACGGCGCGGGCAAAACCACTTTGCTCAATCTGGTCGGCGGCATCCAACGCGCCGATTTTGGTCATATCCTATGGGCCGGCCGCGACATCACCTCGTTGCCGGTCGATGCCCGCGCAATTTTGGCTATCGCCCGTACATTCCAGACCAGCCAATTGCCGATTGGCCAAGCGGCACTCGATGCCGTCGCCTGCGGCAGCATCGAGAGCAGCGATTTGGCGCCAGCGCGGGACCAGGCGATGGCCTTGCTCGAAGAGTTAAGCATTGTTGATCAGGCCTTCGTCGCCTGCGAGCAATTGGCGCCACCGCGCCGCCGCCTGGTCGAGATCGCGCGCGCC
>JBBSNV010000446.1:0-2509 GCA_038260375.1 Reyranellales bacterium | reverse complement strand
CTGGATTTCGCTCATGCCGTACAGCCCGGCGAGTTTCAGCCCGCGCTTATCAGCACGGGCCACGATGTCGTTCAGCGAGGTGTTGAAGCCGGCATAGCCTGCCCATCGCACCGACGGGAAGGCGACGTCGCCACCCCCATGGAGATCGAGTTGCGCTGCCAACAAGCGATCGACCATTTCGTCGCTGCCGAACAGTTGCGTGATCTTGTGGCGCTCGATCAGCGCCAAAGCGCGGTCGACTTCGAAAATCTCCATCAGCACCAGCGGCGCACCGGCGGCCCAGGTCGTTATGGTCTGGTTGAAACCGAACACGCCGCAGAACGGCAGCATCAGCAATTGGCGCGTGTCGTTGGCGTTGAAGCCGAAGCTGCGCGCCACCCGCGCGTTGTGCGCGGCGATCGCGCCTTGACGATGCAGCACGAATTTCGGCGCTCTTGTGGTGCCGGAGGTGGTGAAGATGTTGCACGGCGCATCGGCCGCGGCACGGCTGCGCTCCGACGGCGGACGCGCCAGCAGCCGCTCGAACGGCACCACCTTCAGTCGCGCGATGCTGGGCGGCAAGGTGCTGGGCGTCAAGGTGCTGGGCGTATCGCCCCACACGACCACGGTTTGCAAACCGGCCAGCGCTGCCGGATCGATCTCGGCCAGGATCGACAGGAAGTCGATCTGCTTGAAGCCCGGCCAACACGCCAACAGCTTGGCGCCGGAACGCGCCACGATGTCGGCCACCTCGACGCTGCGGAAGCGGGTGTTGACCGCCACGGCAATCGCACCGAGATGGCAGCAGGCCAAATACAGGATCGGCCAGGCCGGCACATTGGGCAGCCACAGCGCCACCCGGTCGCCCGGCCCAATGCCCAGCTCCGACAAAGCGGTGGCGGCGCGGCGGGCAGCGTCGTTCAGCTCGGCGAAGGAATAGACGCGTTCGCCATGGATCAGCGCCGGCGCGGTGGGCTGGCGCTGCGCAACCGAGGCCAGCAGGCCGGGTATGGTCTGCCGGTCCAAACTGTGCTGCGCGTCGTTGGCTGGCTGTGCCATGGCTCCTCCCGGCTCGCACGATAGGAGGGGTCGTGCAATCGGTCCACAGCGGCTCGCCAACAGGTAGGAGCGGCGCTATTGCACAAGAAATATAATTGTACTATATTTTCTACAGAAAGGACATGTTTATGTCTTCCGCCAGAGCCCTTCCCCCCGCCAAGCCAGGCGTCGCCAAGCCCGACAATGCCGCCATCGTAGGCAAAGCGGCGTTGCGCGCGGCGAGCCAACTGAAGCTGACCAACAAGGTATTCGCCAATGTGGTTGGCCTGTCGGAGGCCACCGTGTCGCGCCTGCGTGCCGGGGAATACCAGTTGCAGCCCAAGCAGAAACCGTTCGAGTTGGCGTTGCTGTTGGTGCGGCTCTATCGCTCGTTGGATGCGATCGTCGGCGGCGACGATGCCGTGGCTGCTTCCTGGCTAACCAACCGCAACACCTTGCTCGGCGAACCGCCGCTGCATCTGATCCAGACCGTGCCCGGGCTGATGAATGTCATCCAATATCTCGACGCCCGCCGCGCTGTCCTCTGAGGCGCGCGCGCTTTCGGGCACGTGCTGGCGGCTGGTCGAAGCGCAGCATCGGGTCTCGACCTTGAAGCTGGTCGACAGCGTCCAGGAACAGCAGGCGCTGGAAGAACTGGTGCAAGCTACCAAGCCGGCACTGCCGCCCGAATGCGCCAAGCTGCATTACCTGCTGGCGACGCCGTTTCGCTATGGTGCGCTCTATCCGACCGGGTCGCGCTTTCGCCGCGCCGGGCTGAGCGAAGGCGTGTTCTATGCCACCGAGGCGCCGCACACGGCCGTAGCCGAGATGGTGTTCTATCGCTTGTTGTTCTACGCCGAGTCGCCCGACACGCCCTGGCCGGCCAATGCCGCCGAATACACCGGTTTTGCCGCTGCTTTCGCGACCGACCACGCGATCGATCTCACCGCAGGCAAATTGGCGCGCAACCATGGGCAATGGACGCATCTGACCGACTACGCGCCGTGCCAGGCGCTGGCCGATCTGGCGCGCGCGGCCAATATCGACGTGATCCGCTACGCTTCGGTGCGTGATCCGCGCCACGGCATGAATTTGGCGCTGCTGCGTTGCGAGGTGTTCACCAAGCCCAAACCTGTGAGCGAGCAGAGCTGGCATATCAGGCTGAGCGCGGCCGGCGCGCAGGCGGTGTGCGAAGCACCCAAGGCCGGCATCACTTTCGGCCGCGACGCCTTCGCCGCCGATCCGCGCCTGGCCAAAATGAAGTGGCAGCGGGGTTAGTCTATGGCTGGGAAGCGCTGCGCAGCTTGGTGTCCGGCGTGCCGACGCTGCGCAACAGCTTCATGGCCGATTTGGCGTCGGCGTCGATCATCGCGAGCAGGTACGGGCAGCGCCGGTCGGTGTGCGCTGGTGCTGCTCCCATTTCTGCAAGGTCGGTACCGGCACACTGAGCAAGGAGGCGAAGGCGGTTTGGCTCAATCCTGTTTTCTCGCGG
>JBBSNV010000445.1:0-2512 GCA_038260375.1 Reyranellales bacterium | reverse complement strand
GTACCTGACCAAGTCGATGGCTGCCGCCCAGTGAGGTAAGGTAGCCGCGGCGCGCTAGCGCCTACGGCGATGCAATCCTGCCGCCGAGCATCGGTCGAGGAACGCCGGTGGTGCCCGGCACGCTAAGCGGCAGGCCCTGCAGAACCCGAACGGCCAGGTAGGCAAAAGCCTGTGCTTCCAAGGTATTGCCGTCCCATCCTAATGTATCGCATTGAATGACTTTGGCCGGCGCTAGCCGTCTAGCCAGCCGCTCCATCAGCCAGTCGTTATGCCGACCGCCACCGCACACAATCCAGGCGTTGGGCGGGGCTGGGAAATGCCGGCCCGCCTGCGCAATGCTGGCGGCGGTGAAGTCGGTCAAGGTGGGCACGACATGGGCCAAACATGGGCCGGATATGGGTCCGGACGTCGGCCCGGATAGGGGCCAACCGGCGAAGGCATTGCGGTCGAGCGATTTGGGTGGCCGGCGGGTGAAGAACTCGTGTCCCAGCGCCTGGGCGATCAGGCTTTGATCGGGCTCGCCGGCCCGCGCCAGCCTGCCACCCGCATCATACGCTAGGCCTTCATGCTCGCGCATCCAATCGTCGATCAAAGCGTTGCCCGGACCGGTATCAAATGCCAGCAGCTCGCCGTCGGCGCCGATCCAGGTGACGTTGGCGACCCCGCCGATATTGAGCACCGCCAGCGGCAGTTCCATCCTTGCCACTAAGGCGGCATGAAACAACGGCACCAGCGGCGCCCCCTGCCCACCCGCCGCCACATCGGCGCTACGGAAGTCGTAAGCCACTTTCACGCCCAGCTCCCGCGCCAGCCAGGCGGCATCGCCGATCTGCACCGTCAGCCGGTCTTCGGGCCGGTGCAGGATGGTCTGGCCGTGGAAGCCGATTAGGTCGACATCGGTTCGGCCTAAGCCCGCTTGGCGCATCAGCTCCCGCACCGCATGGGCATGAAATTCGGTCAGCTCAGCCGCGACTTCGGCGACACCCGGATCGGTGGCGCGCTTGCCCATAACGCCGCGCAGCTTGGCGCGAAATGTTTCCGGATACGGCAGGGTCAGCGCCGTCCCGGCTTGCACCCTGGTCTCGCCATCGGTGCGCAGGATTGCGGCATCGACCCCATCCATCGAGGTGCCGCTCATCAGCCCGATCACCGTCAATTCGCCCATCGATTCCACTACGCTGCTCAGCCTGGGCTTTGCCGCCCGGCGGCGTCATGTTACATCGCCTGCCCGCTTGTCAGGTAACGATCTGGGCGGGCAAGGATCGAGGCGAAGATGGCAGTCAAATCCGAATTCATGCGCGCGATGCAGGAGCGCGGCTACCTGCATCAATGCACCGACGAAGCTGCGCTGGACGCCGAAGCGGCGGCGGGCAAATTGACGGCCTATGTCGGTTACGATTGCACCGCCGATTCGCTGCATATCGGCCATCTGGTCTCGATCATGATGCTGCGCTGGCTGCAGAAGACCGGCAACAAGCCGATCGCACTGATGGGCGGCGGCACCACCAAGGTGGGCGACCCCTCGGGCAAGGACGAGACGCGCAAGCTGCTGACGGTCGAGCAGATCGACGCCAACATGCAGGCGATCAAACAGAGCTTCACCAATTTCATCGCCTTTGGCGGCGGTAAACACGACGCGGTGATGGCTAACAACGCCGATTGGCTCGACAGCTTGCTCTACATACCGTTGCTGCGCGAAGTCGGCCGGCACTTCTCGGTCAACCGCATGTTGACGATGGATTCGGTGCGCACCCGCCTGGACCGCGATCAGCCGCTGTCGTTCCTGGAATTCAACTACATGATCCTGCAGTCCTACGATTTCGTGGAACTGGCGAGCCGCTATGGCTGTAACGCGCAATTCGGCGGCTCCGATCAATGGGGCAACATCGTCATGGGCGTCGAGCTGGGCCGGCGCATGGAAGAGCGCCAATTATTCGGCCTCACCTGCCCGCTAATCACCACTGCCTCTGGCGCCAAGATGGGCAAAAGCGTCTCGGGTGCCGTGTGGCTCAGCCCCGATCGCTTGAGCGCCTACGACTACTGGCAGTTCTGGCGCAACACCGAGGATGCCGATGTCGGCCGCTTCCTTAAGCTGTTCACCGACATGAAGTTGGAAGAAATCGCGCGGCTGGAACAACTGGGCGGGGCCGAAATCAACGAGGCCAAAAAGATCCTAGCCTTCGAAGCCACCAAGCTGTGCCGCGGTGAAGCAGCCGCGATGGAAGCCGCCGAAACCGCGCGCAAGACGTTCGAAGAAGGCACTTTAGCCGACAATCTACCGACCATCGATATCGCGCGCGCCACTTTGGCAGCCGGCGTGCTGGCCTTCGAACTGTTGCGTCAGGCGGGGCTGGCGACGTCGAAGAGCGAAGCGCGGCGCCTGATCAAGGGCGGCGGCGCGCGGGTCAACGATCGCGCCATTGCCAACGACGCCGAAAGCATCACCCTCGGTCATGCCGATGCCGACGGCCGCATCAAGCTGTCGGCCGGCAAGAAGAAGCACGTCATCATT
>JBBSNV010000444.1:0-2513 GCA_038260375.1 Reyranellales bacterium | reverse complement strand
GAATACGAAGCCAAGCCTCCAGGACCCATTACCCTCCATAATGGCTTGACCGCTTTCCGCGCCGCAGCCAGCATCTCCAAATATGTGTAGATGCCCTAGCGTTTTAACGGGGAGAGGAAGCGAGCGTAGCGAGCAGGTGAGGGGCATCGTGATGCAAACGCGATGCTGGATATGACGGTAGCCCCTCACCCTCCCATCGCGCTTGTTGATTTGCGCGTAGCCGCCACGCCAACCCTACGCGCGTCACGGGCCTCTCCCTCTCCTCGCTAAAGCGGGGCGAGGTGTCAGATCTCCACCTTCGCCAGCGAGTTCTTTTCCGCTTGCTGATCAGCGCGGCGCGGATGAACCAATTGCAGCGCGTTGTTCTCGATCTCCACCTTGAGCGGCGATTGCAAAGTGACGATTTCGCCATCGAGCACGACATGGACGCTTGAGCGATGCGGCTTGATTTCCAATGTTTCGGCGCAAAAGGCTTGCAGCTTGGGGGCGTCTTCCAGTCGGCCGATTAAAGCGCGCCACGCCACGTTCAGCAGGGTCCGAGTGCGCGCATCGCGCAGCACAATGACGCCGATCTGGCCCGACGCCACGCCCTGGGCGATGTCGAGATCGAGGTTCTTGAGCTGCAGGTAGTTCTTGCCCAGGAACACCATGGCGGTGCGCTGGCTGTGTCGTTCACCATCGATGGTCATGTCGAGCGCCATGGTGTAGTGGCCTCGCAAGGCGGTGGCGATGCCCGATACGACGGCCATCAGACGGTGGCCGCCCAACCGGTTGCGGTGTTTCTCGCGGTTCTCGATCAGCTTCACGTAGAGGCCGATGCTGGCATTGACCAGGAACGGCCGGCCGTTGATGCGCGCCATGTGTATCGGCTGGATGGTGCCGCCAGCGATGGCAATCGCGGCATCCTTGGGATCGAGCGGCATACCGATATCGCGCGCGAAATAGTTGAACGTGCCCATCGGTACTACGGCGAAGGGAATGGCGCTGCCGGCCACCGCAGCGGCGCTGGCGTTGATGGTGCCGTCGCCGCCCGCCGCCACCAGCACGCCGCCGTCTTCCTGGCAGGCTTGCCGGGCTTCGTCGATCGTAGCTTCGATGGCGTTGGCGTTCTCGATCAGGTGGAAGCGGACTTGGTGGCCGCTCTGGGCGAAGCCTTGCTCGATCTTGGCGCGCGACTCATCCTTGTCGTCGCCGCCCGAGCCGGCGTTCATCACGACATGGAATACGCTGCCCGGCGGCAACACGCGCGGCGCGGTCACGGCAGCTTCGGGCAAATCACACGCTGAAGATCTTGCCCGGATTCATGATGTTGTCCGGATCGATCGACTTCTTGATGCCGCGCATCAAGCCGATGACGTCGCCGCCATGCTCGGCCACCAGGAACTTGATCTTGCCGTAGCCCACGCCGTGTTCGCCGGTGCAAGTGCCGTCCATCGCCAAAGCGCGAGCCACGATGCGCTCGTTGAGCCGTTCGGCTTCGGCGATCTCGGCCGGGTTCTTGGTGTCCATCACGAAGGCAACGTGGAAATTGCCGTCGCCAACATGACCGACGATCGGCGCCACCGCCTTGGATGCCTCAAGATCGCGCTTGGTTTCCAGGATACATTCGGCCAGTCGCGAGATCGGCACGCAGACATCGGTGGCCCAGATCTCGCAATTGGGTCGCATCGCCTTGGCGGCGTAGGCGGCATCATGGCGCGCCTGCCACAGCTTGCTGCGTTCCTCGGCTTGGGTGGTCCATTGGAATTCGCCGCCGGTGTTGTCGGCGGCGATCGCCTGCACCATTTCGGCCTGTTCCTTGACGCTGGCGGTGCTGCCATGGAATTCCAGGAACAAGGTGTCCTTGGGCGGATAGTTCAGTTTGGAATAGCGGTTGATGGCGCCCATCTGCACGTCGTCGAGGATCTCGATGCGCGCCACCGGGATGCCGGCCTGGATGGTGGCGATGGTGGTGTTGACCGCACCTTCCAACGTGTCGAACGAGCATACCGCCGAGGCCATGGCTTCGGGAATGCCGTAAACTTTCAAGGTGATTTCGGTAATCACGCCCAACGTGCCTTCGGAGCCGACGAACAGCCGAGTGAGATCGTAGCCGGCGGAGGATTTCTTCGAGCGCCGCGCGGTGCGCACGATGCGCCCGTCGGGCAGCACGACTTGGAGCGACAGCACGTTCTCGCGCATGGTGCCGTAGCGCACCGCGTTGGTGCCGGAAGCCCGGGTCGCGGTCATGCCGCCCAGGGAAGCATCGGCGCCGGGATCGATCGGGAAAAACAACCCGGTGTCGCGCAGATATTCGTTGAGCTGCTTGCGCGTCACGCCAGCCTGCACCACCACGTCCAAGTCTTCGGCGTTGACCTTCAGCACCTTGTTCATTTGCGACACGTCGAGGCTGACGCCGCCTTCCAGCGCCGCGATATGGCCTTCCAGCGAGGTGCCGGTGCCGTAAGGGATGATCGGCGTCTTGTGCTTGGCGCAGATTTTGACGATTTCCGAAACTTCCTCGGTCGATTGGG
>JBBSNV010000443.1:0-2523 GCA_038260375.1 Reyranellales bacterium | reverse complement strand
GACGCCGCACGACCAGACCGTGCATGGCGATTCGGTCGGGCGCACCATGTTCGCCATCGAAGTGCAGGTGGTGGACGATGACGGCGCGCCATTGCCGCGTGGCGAGACCGGGTTGCTGCGCTATCGCAGCCCTGGCTGCGCCACCGAGTTCTTCGGCGATCCTGTCGCGACGGCGGAAATGTTCAAGGACGGTTGGTTCTATCCCGGCGATCTGGGCGCGCTCAACGAGGAGGGCTATCTGTTTCTCAAGGGCCGGCGCAAGGACATGATCATCCGTGGCGGCATCAACATTTATCCCAACGAGATCGAAGAGACGTTGTTGAATCATGCTCAGGTGATGGAAGCTGCGGTGATCGGCCTGCCTTCGCCGGAAATGGGCGAGGAGGTGGCGGCCTTCGTCGTCGCCAAGGGCAATGTGACCGCGGAAGAATTGATCGCGCTGTGCAGATCGAAACTTGCGCCCTATAAGGCGCCCAAGCGCGTCTTCTTCGTCGACGACATGCCCAAGAATTCTGGCGGCAAGATCCTCAAGCCCAATCTGGTCAAGCAGGCCATCGATAAGATCGGCGAGCAAGGCTGATGGCCGATTTCGACCCGGCGCTGCTCGCGCCCGACCAGCAGTATCGCTTGGTCGCCGGCACCGTAGTGCCGCGGCCGATCGCGCTGGTCACCACGGTGAGAGATGGCGTGGCCAATGCTGCCCCATTCAGCTTCTTCAACATGGTCGGTGTCGATCCGCCGATGCTGATGATCTCGGTGGCGCCGCGGCCTGACCGGCCTAAGGACACGGTGCGCAATATCGAGGCCAGCGGCGAGTTCGTGGTCAATATCGTCAGCCGCGCCGTGGCGGAAAGGATGAATGCCTGCGCCGCCAGCCTGTCGCCCGAGCGCAGCGAGATCGATGTTGCAGGTTTCTTGATCGCGCCGTCCTTGAAAGTGGCGCCGCCGCGCCTGGTCGAATGCCCGGCGCAATTCGAATGCAAGGTGCTGCAGATCCTCAAGCTGGGGCGCAAGCCCAACACCATGATTGTGGGCGAGGTGGTGCATTTCCATTATCGCGACGGCTTGGTAAACGAGAAATACGACGTCGATGCCGCCCAGCTCGACGCGGTGGGGCGAATTTCCGGCGCCGGGCTTTACGCGCGGCTGACCGATACTTTCACCATGGTGCAGCCGCCGTAAGGGGTGATTTACGTTTCCGATCGAGTAATGAAAAATATGCATTGGAAGGCAGTTTCTGCGCTGCGTACCGTTTAATATCAGGCATCGCGCAATCGCGCGTAAAAAGGGAGGGATCCATGTTACGTAAACTGACCGCGGTGCTGCTGGTGGCAGCAGCCACCTTGAGCATCGTCTCGGCAGCCCGCGCCGAGCAATTCGTGCGCATCGCCTCGGGCCTGGCCGGCACCTATCCGATCTATGGCGCCAAACTGGCCGAGATGATGAACAAGCACATCCCCGATGTGCGGGCCTCGACCGTCGCCGGCCCGACCGAGCAGGGCCTGTTGCGCATCGACAAGGGCGATGCGGAGTTCGGCATCGCCTATACCTATCAAACCTTGCAACTGCGCAACGGCGAATCGTCGCTCAAGGTCAAGGCCGAGAAGCTGCGCCACGTCGCCAGCCTGTACGGCGCCTATTTCATGGTGCTGGTGCAGAAGGATTCCGACATCAAGAGCCTGGCCGATCTGAAGAACAAGCCGTACAAAGTCTGGCTCGGCACCAAGGCTTCGACCTTCTATGCGCTTAACGTGGCGTCCTTGGCCGCGCACGGCGTTACGCCCGAGGACATCACCAAAGCGGGCGGCGTGCTCAACACCGCGGGCTACCAGAACCTGGCGCAAGCATTCCAGGACGGCCAGATCGATGTCGCGTTCTTCTCCGGTCCCGCGCCCTACGGGCCGATGATGGAGTTGGATCGCGCGCCGGGCTTTCGCGTGTTGAGCTTCGACAAAGCGGCGGGCGAGAAGATGATGGCGCTGCTGCCGGGCGTCACCATGCGCACTTTGAAAGGCGGCATCTACAAGAGCATGCCCACCGAGGTCAGCACGCCCTATCTGATCAACGAACTGGTGGTGTCGTCGGCGGTGTCGGACGATCTGGTTTACAAGACGACCAAGATGATCAACGACCAGATCAAGGAGTTCCAAGGCCTGTTTGCCGGCGCCGAAGAGATCCAGACCAAGGTCGCGCTCGACGGCAACCAGATCCCGCTGCATCCCGGCGCCGAGAAATATTATCGCGAGATCGGCTTGATCAAGTAGGCGCCAAGCGCGTTAAAGAGCGACGATGTCGGGCATCCTGACATTGGCAACGGGCCGACCGGCAGCACCGGACGGCCCGCAGTCTGTCAGTCCACCGCGCGTCGGATCGCTGGCGAGCGGCATGCCCTTGGCGCGGCTGGTGCTGCTCGCCACACTGTCGATCTATCTGTGGTTGTATCACGTCTATATCGGCATCTATGGCGCTCCGACCAACGCCATCTTCCTGCCGATCCATCTGTTGATCGCGCTGTCCTTGGTG
>JBBSNV010000442.1:0-2539 GCA_038260375.1 Reyranellales bacterium | reverse complement strand
CATCGACATCGACGTCACCGAAGTCGCCGCGCTGCGCATGGTCGATGCACTGCAAAAACTGATGCATGACGAAACCGACACAGTGCGTTTCACCGTCGGCCGCTTCGAAGTGTCGCCCGGTTCGCCCAACACCGTGCCGGGCCATGTGCTGTTCACCATCGACTTCCGCCATCCCGAAGATTCGGTGATCGCGCGGCTGGGCGATCAGGTCGAAGCCATTTGCCGCGGCCAGGCCGGTCCGTGTGGCGTGACGGTGCGCGAGACCGTGCGCAATCCCTCGACCTGGTTCGACCGCAAGGTGATCGATCTGGTGACCAAGGCGGCCAGTGATCTGAAGCTGCCGGCGATGGAGATTTTCTCCGGCGCCGGCCATGACGCGCGCTACATGGCGCCGATCTGCCCCAGCGGCATGATCTTCGTGCCCTGCGAGAAGGGTGTCAGCCACAACGAGGCAGAGAATGCTACGCCAGAGGATCTGGCAGCCGGCGCGCGGGTGCTGACCAAAGTGCTGACCGAGC
The DNA here is from genome assembly GCA_038260375.1 of Reyranellales bacterium. GTDB lineage: Bacteria > Pseudomonadota > Alphaproteobacteria > Reyranellales > JAQSWP01 > JBBSNV01. Next base: position 2,021 of record JBBSNV010000442.1, on the reverse strand, counting down.
TGGCCGATGCATAACGACAAAGCTTTGGCCGATCGGCTGGTCGCGATCCTGTCCGACCTGATCGTGCTGCCCAGCCCGTTTCCACCGTCCGATACAGTGGCGATCGCACGCTACGCCGCCGACTTCTTGAAGCGTGCCAGCTATGCGGTCGAGATCGTCACCAACAAGCCAGGCGTCGATAACGTCGTTGCGCGGCTGGGCAAAGGCAAACCCTGCATCGCTTTCAACGCCCATGTCGATACGGTGGGCGTGGGCGAGCGCGCCAACTGGAAAACCGATCCATTTAAGCCCGGCGTGGCCGATGGCCAGGTGTTCGGCCTGGGCGCGGGCAATTGCAAAGGCAGCATGGCGGTGCAACTGTGGCTGGCCGAGGAGATCGTGCGGCGCGGCGGACCCAAGCACGGCGAGGTGGTATTCACCTTCGTCGGCGATGAGGAAAATCTCGGGCCCGACGGCATGGAATATCTGCGCCAGTCGAACAAGGTACGGCCCGACGCGCTGATCCTGGGCGCGCAGACCAATAATCAGCTCATCGTCGCCGAGCGCGGCGTGATGTGGGCGCGCATCGTCACCATCGGCAAAGCAGCCCATGCCGGCGCGCCGCAGAACGGCGACAACGCCATCATGCGTATGGTGCGCATCGTCACCCATCTCGATCACGCACTGGTGCCATTGCTAGCCAAGCGCATCGATGGCGACAAGCGCTCGACCATCAATATCGGCATGTTCCATGGCGGGCATAACACCAATGTGGTGCCCAGCCTGTGCACGGTAGAGATCGACCGGCGTCTGCTGCCGGGCGAAACCGTTACCCAGGCGTTCGACGAGTTGAAGGCGCTGGTGGCGCAGGCCGGCGAGCCAGAGGGCAGTTATAGGATCGAATTCCTCACCGGCACCAACGGCTTCAAGGCCGACCAGAATGGAGCGGCGGTTTCAGCCTTCAAAACCGAGATCGCCCGCGTGTTGGGCGAGCCTGCGCAATTCCTCAATGCCACCGGCGTATCCGATGGCCGCTATTACGCCGATGACGGCATCGAAATCATCAATTTCGGGCCGGGTTCGGGCGCGCAAGGCCATGCCGCCAACGAATCCGTGCCGATCGCCGAGATGGTACAGGCGGCGGATATTCAGCTTGGGCTGGTCAAAACCCTGCTGGGCGTGAGCTAGCGGTTTTAACTAGGTCGCCGCTGCGCGGCAGGCATTCGTTTTTCTCACGCTGACTTGCCGTAATTTCGTTTGAGCCTTGCCGCGTTTGGCCAGACAGTGCCGCCGGTCGAACAGCGGAGTGTCAGATTAAGATGAAGCAGGGCGAACTTAAGAGCGTGCAAGGCTGGTCGATCCTGGCCGGTGCTGCAATCATGCTCAGCCTCAGCATGGGCATGCGCCAAAGCTTCGGCCTGTTCCAGCCACACATGATCCGCGAGATCGGCATCACCGCGGCCGACTTCTCCCTGGCAATCTCGATCCAGAACATCGTCTGGGGCATCACCCAGCCTTTCGTCAGCATGATGGCCGACCGCTACGGCATGCGCAAAATCATGTTGGGCGGCGTGCTGCTCTACATCGTTAGCCTGGTGGCGATGTACTTTACCACCTCGCCGCTATTGCTGATCGTCGGCCCCGGCATCGGCGTCGGCCTGGCGCTGTCCTGCACCGGCTCGAACCTGGCCATGACCGTGACCTCGCGCACCGTGTCGCCGCTCAAGCGCAGCGTGGCAATGGGCAGCGTCTCGGCCCTCGGCTCCTTGGGCTTGACCATGGCCTCGCCGTTGGCGCAGTCCTTGATCAGCAGCGGCGGTTGGCAGGTTGCTTTGGTCGCCTTCCTCGGCCTGGCGGCGGTAATGATCCCGGCCGCGTTCTTCGCCGGCGGCGCCGATCGCATCGAGGTCGAAGTGCCGGTCGGTGCGGCGCAATCGATCGGCGGCGCCGTCAAGGAAGCCTTGGGCCATTCGGGCTACATCGTCATGGCGGTGGCGTTCTTCGTTTGTGGATTACAGTTGGTGTTCATCACCACCCATCTG
>JBBSNV010000441.1:0-2546 GCA_038260375.1 Reyranellales bacterium | reverse complement strand
GTTTTGCCGTCAGTGCCGATGTGCTGACGCCGCGGCCCGACAGCGAGACCGCAATCGAGGCGGTGCTGGATCATTTCCCCGACCGCGCCGCGAAGCTGCGGCTGCTCGATCTGGGCACCGGTTCGGGTTGTCTGTTGCTCACCTTGCTGGCGGAGCGGCCGGCTGCAACCGGGATGGGCATCGACAAATCACCCGCCGCTTTGGCCATGGCCCGCGCCAATGCCCAAGCCTTGGGTCTGGCCGAGCGGTCCCAAATATGGGCCGGGGATTGGTCGCAAATGGGCTGGTCGGACGGCCTGGCCCCATTCGATGTGGTGGTGGCCAACCCGCCCTATATTCCCAGCGCCGACATTGCCGGGCTGGAGCCCGAGGTACGCCAGTACGAGCCGCGCCTAGCGCTGGATGGCGGGCCCGATGGGCTGGATGCCTATCGGCTGCTGGTCGAGGGGGTGCGCGCCCTCCTGAAGCCCGGCGGCCTGGCGGTATTCGAGGTCGGCGTCGGCCAGGCTGGTCCGGTCGAATTATTGTTACGCAGGCAGGGTTTCACCATACTGCCGGCGCGACAGGATCTGGCAGGAATACCGCGCTGTGTCCTGGCTGCACCGCCCTAAGGGAATGAATTATTAGACAAAAAAACGGGTTGGCAGCGCCCGGCGCAGGGACTAACTTAATTACAGGGGCTTGGGGGCCTCTGGCTGAAATCCTTGGGGGAGCATCAGCCGCACGATCCGAAAAGCCGAGACGCAGGCCGGCCGCAGCCCAATTTGGGCTGCCGCTATAGCCGCTATCGCATTGGATTTTCGATCATTTTTGGCATATAGGCATGAGACCGAACAATAATCAGCGTGGCCGCCAGCGCGGCCGCAACGGCGGTGGTGGTGGCGGTGGTGGCGGCAACAAGCCCAATAAACCGCAGCGTAACCAGACTTTCGACAGCTCTGGGCCAGAGGTTCGGGTACGCGGCAACGCGCACCAGATCTTCGAGAAATATCAGGTCCTTGCGCGAGAAGCCTCGGTCGCGGGCGATCGCATCGCTGCCGAATCCTATTACCAGCATGCCGAGCACTATCTGCGCTTGATCAACGCCTCGGGCGGCTTCGGCCGGCCGCCAGATCAGTGGCGCGAGGGCGACAATCCGGACGATCAATCCGGCTCCGACGGTCAGCAGGATGGCCGCAACGACGGCAGGAACGGCCCGCCCAGCAATGGCGGCGGTTATCACGGGCAGGGTCCGGGCGGCGAGAATCACTATCGCCAGGACAATTATAGCCAGGACCGGCCGCAGCAGGATCACCGCTCGCATCGCGACATGGCCGAGGTCGAGCAGCCCGATGCCAGTTTCGCGCCGGCGTCCGGCCGCGAACCGTCGGACCAGTCCTAACCGGCTTTTTATGTCGCGCTGAGGGTGTCGCCGACGGCGATCTTCCCGTCGGTCAAGGTGCGCGCGTAAACACCCATCTGCATGTGATTGAAACCGCTGCGCAGATTGGCCAGCACCGCCAAATCGCGCTTGCCGTCAGTCGGATTGAGTTCGGTCGCGGCGCAGCGCGTGATGCGTTGCTCGACCTTCAGGCGCACCGCGCCGATCGAAATTTCCCGCCCGACCCAGCCGAACTCGGCCCACGGCGTGGTATCTTCGAGATAGACATTGGCGCGAAAGCGCAACGGATCGACCGGCGACCGCGCCACGCGTTCCAGGTCGCGCACCGAAGCCAGCCCGATCAGGGAAATATACGGCTCTTCCTTGTCGGTGAAGTTGATGCCGTCACCCAAGGCAATAGTCGTGTGGCCGCGCGCCTCATCGCCCATGTAAGCGGCCAGGAATTGCTCGATTACCGCCCGGCCGATCGGGTCGCTCAGTCGGCCGCGCGCCACTTCGCGGCCGTCGCGCTCGATGCTTAAGGTGTCGCTGGCGTCGTCGAAATGGGTCTTCAGCCTGGCCATACGCGGGTTCTTGACCATGGTCAGGAACGAGGCTTTGGCCTGCCAGGCCGGCTGGCCGGAATCGTAGCGCGAGCTGCCTGGCGCCACGGCAAACCGGCGGTCGCCTGGCAGGGGTCTGCCGGCGTGAACCTCGGTGCTGGTTAAGCGTTCCGGGCTTAGGCTCTTGACCGGATAGCGATAGAGCGCGGCAATGGTGGCTGGCATGATGAGATCAATGCCGCTTACGCTGCTTGTCCGCAAGTTTTTTGGCGGTTTTCGGCTTGTCCGGGCCGCATAAGTGACCATATGGATTGGTGGACGCCTTCGGGGTCCACCTGCCTCGCCTGCCGGTAACGGAGGCATCCACCAAGGGGGTCTTCAGTCGATGAATCCAGAAGTCTATACCGAACGGTCGCGCGGCTTTTTGCAATCGGCCCAGATGTTGGCCGTACGCTCGGGTCATCAGCGCTTTGTGCCAGAACATCTGCTCAAGGTGCTGCTCGACGATAAGGAAGGCCTGTGCGCCAATCTGATCGGCGCGGCCGGCGGCGATGCCAAGCGCGCTTTGACCGAAACCGAAGCCGAACTCAACAAGCTGCCCAAGGTCGAGGGCGGTGGCGCGG
>JBBSNV010000440.1:0-2548 GCA_038260375.1 Reyranellales bacterium | reverse complement strand
CCAACCCCGATGCCGAGGCGGTGACCAACTCGGTCGGTACCGCCTTGTCACCCTGCCTGTAGCGCGCGGCATCGGTGGTGAGGCGATCCATCAGCGCTTTCGAGGTCGGGCCGAGATTGGAGCCGCTCGAGGCATTGGCATTATAGGGCGCGTCCGATGTCGCCGACGGGCGCGGCCAGAAATATTTGGCGTCGGTGAAATTCTGGCCGATCAGGCTGGAGCCGATCACTTGGCCGTCACGCGTGATCAAACTGCCATTGGCCTGAGCCGGGAACGCCAGTTGCGTCACGCCGGCAATGGTGAACGGATAGATCAATCCGGTCAGCACCGACAGCAGCACGAACATCACGACAGCGGGACGGAATTGCTCGAACATGGGAAGCGTCCTTACGCCAGACCGATGGCGGCAACCGCCAGATCGATCAGTTTGATGCCGATGAACGGCACGACGATGCCGCCTAGGCCATAGACCAGGAGATTGCGCCGCAGCATCTGCGCCGCGCCCACCGGGCGGTAGCCAACGCCGCGCAAGGCCAGTGGGATCAGCGCCACGATGATCAGCGCGTTGAAAATCACCGCCGACAGAATGGCGCTTTGTGGCGTCGCCAAACCCATGACGTTGAGCCCCCCCAGCTGCGGATAGGTGGCGACGAACAGCGCCGGGATGATGGCAAAATATTTTGCCACGTCGTTGGCGATGGAAAACGTGGTCAGCGCACCGCGCGTCATCAGCAGTTGTTTGCCGATCGACACCACTTCGATCAGCTTGGTGGGATCGCTGTCGAGATCGACCATGTTGCCGGCTTCGCGCGCGGCCTGAGTGCCGGTGCTCATGGCGACGCCAACGTCGGCTTGGGCCAGAGCTGGCGCATCGTTGGTCCCGTCGCCGCACATGGCGACCAGCTTGCCCGAAGCCTGCTCCTGGCGGATCAGCGCCAGCTTGGCTTCCGGCGTGGCCTCGGCCAGGAAATCGTCGACGCCGGCTTCTGCGGCAATAGCCGCGGCAGTCAGCTTGTTGTCGCCGGTGATCATTACGGTGCGGATGCCCATGCGGCGCAATTCGGCAAAGCGCTCCTTTATCTTGTCCTTGATGATGTCCTTGAGCTGGATCACGCCCAGCAAGCGGCCATTGTCGGCAACTGCAAGAGGTGTACCGCCGGAGCGGGCGATGCGCTCGACGCTGTCGATGAAGGCTTGCGGCGCCCGGCCGATATTGGACCAAGCCAGTACCGCATCGACCGCACCTTTGCGCAACGAACACCCGTCGATTTCGACGCCGCTCATGCGGCTCTGCGCGGTGAACGGCACAAAGCTGCCGCTGGTTTGCGCCGGCGGCGTCAGGGCGAATTTCTCGCGCGCTAAAGCCACGATGCTACGGCCTTCGGGCGTTTCGTCGGCCAGGCTAGCCAGTAAGGCGATCTCGGCCAACTCGCGCTCCGCCACGCCGGGTGCGGCGATGAAAGAGGTAGCCATCCGATTGCCTAATGTGATGGTGCCGGTCTTGTCGAGTAGCAAGGCGCCGACGTCGCCCGCGGCTTCCACGGCGCGCCCCGATTTGGCCAGGACGTTGAACTTCACCAGCCGGTCCATGCCGGCAATGCCGATGGCCGACAGCAAGCCACCGATTGTGGTGGGAATGAGAGTGACCAGTAGCGCCGCCAGAATGGCGACCGGTACGGCGCCGCCGGCATAGATGGCAAAACCTTCGATCGTGACCGTGGCGATGAGAAAGATGATCGTCATGCCCACGATCATGATGGCCAGTGCGATTTCGTTGGGCGTCTTCTGCCGCTCGGCGCCTTCGATCAGCGCGATCATGCGGTCGAGGAAGCTGGAGCCGGCGGTAGCGGTAATGCGCACTTTGATCTGATCCGATAGCACCCGCGTGCCGCCGGTCACGGCTGAGCGGTCGCCGCCCGATTCTCTGATTACGGGAGCGGATTCGCCGGTGATGGCGCTTTCATCGACCGAGGCAATGCCCTCGATCACTTCGCCGTCGCCGGGGATCACTTGGCCCGCTTCGACCAGCACCACATCGTCGAGTTTCAGTTGAGAGGCAGGGATATCCGTTACCGACCCATCGGCGCCGATGCGCCGCGCGGCGGCTTCGCTGCGCATCTTGCGCAAACTATCGGCTTGGGCTTTGCCGCGGCCTTCGGCGACGGCTTCGGCGAAGTTGGCGAACAGCACGGTGAACCAAAGCCACAATGCAATCTGGCCGACGAAACCCACCGCGCCGCCGGCGATCACATCGCGCGCGAACAACACACTGGTCAGTAGCGCCACCACCGCAGTGGTGAACATCACCGGATTGCGCATCAAATGGCGCGGGTCGAGCTTGATGAAAGACTGACCGGTCGCCTGCAGCAGAATGGCGCGGTCGAACATCGAAAGAGGGGCGGTTTTCATGATCGGCTCCTACCAGAGCGTGCCGGCTTGCATGGACAGGTGCTCGACGATCGGCCCCAGCGCCAAGGCCGGGAAGAACACCAACCCGCCGACAATCAGGATGGTGCCGATCAGCAAGCCCACCCACAGGCCGCCGGTG
>JBBSNV010000439.1:0-2549 GCA_038260375.1 Reyranellales bacterium | reverse complement strand
CGATGCCGCGCTTGGCCGCGGCTGCCACATCGAGATGCTCGTAACCGACCGAGAAAGTGGCGATGATCTTGATGCTTTCGGGCAGCAAGGCAATGGCGGCCGCGTCCATCCGCGTGCCAGCGGCGATCATCAGCCCGTGTGCTCCCTGAGCTCGTCGCGCCGTCTCCGCCGCGTCGCAGATCTCGTCTTTGGGGTTGAGCTGTGCCTCGAATAATTGATCGAGACGCTGCTCGACGGCTGCGGGGAAATGGCGGGTGGCAAGGACGATGGGCCGCTGCATGTGTGTCGCTCTGTGCTCTGGACGGGTTAACAAGGGTTCTTTACTTTAGACTTTGTCGCACTGCAAACTGGCAAATCGTCGATTGTCGCTGGAAAATCATGAAATTCAGTTGGTTAGCTCCTTTTGCGTTGGCGCTATCGAGCGCCCCGATCTTCGCTTCCGTGGCCCCGGCCGCCGATCTGGCGCCGCATCGTGCCGTCTATGATATGCGCCTGGGTACCGCCGGCCATAATAGCGGCGTCATCGACATTCGCGGCAGCATGATCATGGAGACCAGCGAGTCGTGCGACGGCTGGGAGACCACGCAGCGTATCAGACTGCGCTTCACGCACAACGACAGCGACGAAACCGATTCCGATTCCAGCTTTACCAGCAGCGAATCGCGCGACGGGCTGAACTATCGGTTCACCACGCGCAATTTGCAGGATGGCGAACTCGACGACGAGTTTACCGGCGAGGCGGCGCTGGAGCGGGCCAATGGGCCGGGCAAAGCTGTGTTCACCGAACCGCAGGAGGAAGAATTCAAGCTGCCGCCAGGCACGGTGTTTCCCACCACGCATATGAGCAAGCTGATCGACCGCGCCGTGGCGGGCGAGAACATCATTGCGTTCAAGGTGTTCGACGGCTCGCGCCTGGAGGGCGCGTTCGACGTCAACGCCGTGATCACCGGCACGCAAGCCAAGACCGCGCTGTCGATCGACAATCCGCTGCTGAAGGATCAGAAGACTTGGGTGATGCGCTTGGCGTTCTTCAGCACCAAGAAGAACGTCGCCGATCCCGAATACGAGATCGTGGTGGAGCTACAGGCCAATGGCGTGACCCGCGCCATTACATTGGATTACGGCGATTTCACCGTGATCGGCGTGCTGCAAGACATCCAGACCCTGCCGCGCCCGACGAAGTGCAAATGAACTGTCATGCTGAGCGTAGCGAAGCATCTTGCGTCATCATAGTAAGCTTATCTGCTGAAACGAGATCCTTCGCTTCGCTCAGGATGACATTTTAGCTCTCGCCCTTTCTCCACAGCCAGGCAGCACCACGCACGCCGCTCGAGCCGCCGAATTTGGGCGGCACCAGTTTCGTGGCGATGGCGTCGGAGAAAACATAAGGCGCCCAGATCTCCGGCACTCGGCTGTACAGCGCCTGGTAATTCGACATGCCGCCGCCCAGCACGATCACGTCGGGATCGATGACGTTGATGACGCTGCCCAATGCGCGCGCCAGCCGATCGACGTAGCGGTCGAGCGAGGCTTGGCACTCCGCGTCACCTCGATTTGCGTGCGCGACGATGTCTTCCGCCGCCAGTTCCCGGCCGGTGACGCGATGGTGATCCCAGCCCAGCCCGGTGCCGGAGATGAAGGTCTCGATGCAACCCCGTCGGCCGCAATAGCAGGGACGCTGCATCAACTCGTCGCCGTGCGCACCGGGCAAGGGATTGTGCCCCCATTCGCCGCCGATGGCGTTGGCGCCGGTCAGCACCTGGCCATCGATCACGATGCCGCCGCCGCAGCCGGTCCCTAAGATCACGCCGAACACAATGCGCGCGCCAGCCGCTGCGCCATCGGTTGCTTCCGACACGGCAAAGCAATTGGCGTCGTTGGCGATGCGCACTTTGCGTTGCAAGGCGCGCTGCAAATCGCGGTCGAGCGGCTGATGGTTGAGCCGGGTCGAGTTGGAGTTCTTGATCAGCCCGGTAGCGGGCGAGATCGCGCCCGGCGTGCCGATGCCGATGCTGCCGCGCTGTTTGGTGGTGGCTTCCAGGTAATCGACCAGCCCGACGATGGCCGCGATGGTGTGGGCATATTCGTCTTGCGGCGTGGGCACGCGATGGCGCGCCAATTCTTCGCCGTCATCGCCGAGCGCGATGCCTTCGATTTTGGTGCCGCCGAGATCGATGCCGATGCGCATGATTTAAGAACGTCCCGCCGGCGTACTAGTGCCAGGCTTCGAGGAAGGCGATCAACACCTTGGCCGCGTTGTCGGCCGCCAATTGGAAGAAGGTCTTGATCTCGTTTTGCCCTTCGCCGCCGCCGGCCAGGTCGGACAAGCTGCGGAAGGCGATGAACGGCGTGTTGTTGGCATAGGCCACCATCGCCGAAGCGGCGCTCTCCATATCCAGCACGTCGGCCTTGAAGGTGGTGAAGGCCCATTCGCGGAACTGGGCGTTGTCGACGAAGGTTTGACCCGACACGCCGTTGCCGCCGACCACGATCTTGGGCGCGTGACCGAGACAGGCATTGCCCGGCGTGCATTTGGCCAGTTGGATCTT
>JBBSNV010000438.1:0-2554 GCA_038260375.1 Reyranellales bacterium | reverse complement strand
CGTCGATCGCCGAGATATGACGGAAGAAATAGGCCGCCACCACGCCCGATTGCGGATGCTTGCCCACTTCCCAGGCGAACACGATATCGGCCGGTGTCAGCTTCTCGCCATCGGCCCAGCGCGCGTTCTCGCGCAGGGTGAAGCTGACCGCCATGCCCTGCTTGCTGCCCGGCAGCTCTTCGATCTTGACCCGGCCGTTCTCGCGGGTCGGCACTTCGGTGCACAGCAGGCACACTTGCTTCCACTCGGCATCGAACGCGATCAGCGGCCGCTGCACCGCGTTCAGCACCAAGGTGCGCGCCAGGGTCGAGCCGATCATCGGATTGAAGGTCGAGGGGTATTGCGTCATGCCGACGATCAGATCGTCTTTCGCTGTGGCCTGCTGTGCTAGTGCCGTGATAAGCGCAAGCGCCAACAGCGCGCCACGACAAACTGCGATCATTTGCGAAAGCGCTCGTACCAACCCAGGCTCTCCTCGGTCTTGCCCGATGGCCGATACTCGGCCGCGACGTAGCCATCGTAGCCCATGTCTTCGATCGCCTTGAACACGGTGTCGAAATTGATCTCGCCGGTGCCGGGCTCGTGCCGGCCGGGCGTGTCGGCGAATTGAATGTGGCCGATGCTATCCTTCAGCTTCTTCATGGTCGGCAGAAGGTCGCCTTCCATGATCTGCATATGATAAATGTCATATTGCAGATGGAGGTTGGCGCGCTCGGCGCGCTCGATCACCTCCATCGCCTCACGCGAACGGTTTACCACGAAGCCCGGATTGTCGCGGCTGTTGAGCGGCTCGAGCATGATTTCGATGCCATGTCGCGCGGCGGCATCGGCGGCGTATTGCAGATTGTCGACCAGAATATCGATGCAGCGCGCCCGGTCAGCGCCTTTGGGCACAATCCCCGCCACGGCATGCAGGCGCGGGCAACCCAAAGCACGCGCGAAGGTGATGGCGGTGCCGGAAGCGGCGCGGAACTCGCCGATTCGGTCGGGCAGGCAAGCCAGGCCGCGGTCGCCTGCGGCGGCGTCGCCCGCCGGCATATTCATCAACACGACATTGGTCTGGCTTTCATGCTGGGCCGTGACGATATCTTCCAGCTTTTCGCCGTAGGGAAAGAAAAACTCGACGGCGTCGAAGCCATGCTGCTTGGCCAGCGCGAAGCGCTGCAGGAACGGCACCTCGGTGAACAGGAAAGATAGATTGGCGGCGAAGCGCATGGGTCGGACGCGCCGTGGGGTAAATGCTTTAGGCGCGCGCGCCGGTCGGCGCCGGTCGTGGCTTAGCGCCGCCCATCTTGGCGCCGCCATTGGCGGACGACCATTCTTCGGGCTTCTCCAAGAACGCGCGGGTCACTTCCAGGCTCTTCTTGTCGAAATATTTGTGCTTCTCGGCTGCTTCCAGCACGTCCCACCAGGTCGCCAGCGCGTGCAGCTTTACGCCCATCATCGCCAAGGTGTCGTGGGTCTGGGGAAAGATGCCGTATTCGAAAATCACGAACGCGTCGGACACTTTGGCTTCCGCTTTGCGCAACGCTTCGACGAAAGTGATCTTGCTGCCGCCATCGGTGGCCAGATCCTCGACCAGCAAAGCGCGCTGGTTCTTTTTCAACTCGCCTTCGATCTGCGCCATGCGGCCGAAGCCCTTGGGCTGCTTGCGCACATAGACCATCGGCTTCTTGGCCTTGTCGGCGATCCAGGCGGCAAACGGGATGCCCGCGGTCTCGCCGCCGGCCACCACGTCGATTTTGCTGAACTTGACCTTCTCGTCGAGCACCTTATGCGCATGCGCCATAATCTTGGCGCGCGCCTCGGCGAAGGAGATGATTTTGCGGCAATCGATATAGACCGGGCTGGCGCGGCCGGAGGTGAAGATGAATGGCTGGTCGGGCCGGCAATGCACGGCCTCGATTTCCAGCAACAGCTTGGCGGTGTCGCGCGCCGCGGCTTGCTCGGTCTTGCTGCGGGTCGATTTCTTCTGAGCCATGCCACCCCACCCTGCCGGTCTGTGCCGGTCGCTTGGCCTGCCGCGCCCCAACCGGCGCCTAACGGGCGCACGTTCTTAGCACAAACTTCAAAGCCGGCAAGGCCTGCTAACTGCTTAGTCTTGCTGAAAAATTTGGCACGGCTTTGTTGTGCGCCGCAGCAAGAAATGTGACGTGGGCGAACGCTATTTTTGGCGAATTTCGACCTGGCCACGGTTTATAAAAATCGAGCGGCGGCAAAGGCTTTGAGCAATATCTGCATCCTGTTCGACAAGCAACAGCCCGATCCCCATGGCGATGGAATCGGCCAGCAAGCCTAGCAGCCGCTCGTGCAAGGCCGGCGCTAAGCCCAGCGCAGGCTCGTCCAGCAGCAAAAGCTTGGGTCGGCCGATCAGCGCCCGCAGCAGGGACAGCATCTGCTGCTCGCCGCCGCTGAGCTGCCAGCTGGGCGCTTCGGCCCGGCGCTCCAACTCGGGAAAGCTCTGTAGCGCCCGCGCTACGGCCTGGGCGCGATCGGCGGCCCGATCGGAGCCGGGGCAGGCCGCCTGCAGGGTCTCGTGCGCCGTCAGGCCGGG
>JBBSNV010000437.1:0-2555 GCA_038260375.1 Reyranellales bacterium | reverse complement strand
ATAAGCCTCGGACCCAACCGGTCCGGGGCTTCTCTATTGGAAGCGAGCTAAGTCATGGAAAGCCAAAATATCCGCATCCGGCTCAAGGCCTTCGATCATCGCGTGCTCGATCAGTCGACCAGCGAGATCGTCAGCACTGCCAAGCGGACCGGCGCGCGCGTGCGCGGCCCGATCCCGCTGCCGACGCGGATCGAGCGTTTCACGGTCAACCGCTCGCCGGTTATCGATAAGAAGTCGCGTGAGCAGTTCGAGATCCGCACGCATAAGCGTGTGCTGGACATCGTCGAGCCGACGCCGCAAACGGTCGATGCGCTGATGAAGCTCGACCTGGCGGCCGGCGTCGATGTCGAGATCAAGCTCGGCCACTAAGACGCGATTAGGAATAGCGAAGGAATACGACGATGCGTTGCGGTCTGATTGCCCAAAAGGTCGGCATGACCCGCTTCTTCACCGAAGAAGGTGAAGATGTGCCGGTCACCGTGCTAAAGGTGGACAACGTTCAGGTGATCGCCGTGCGGACGGTGGAGAAGGATGGCTATGCCGCCGTCCAGCTCGGCATCGGCCAGGCGAAGGTCAAGAATGTTTCCAAGCCGGTGCGCGGTCATTATGCCAAGGCCAAGATCGAGCCGAAGCGCAAGCTGGCGGAGTTTCGCGTCTCCGAGAACGCCCTGTTGGAAGTGGGCGCCGAATTGTCGGCGGCGCATTTTCTGGCCGGGCAGTTCGTCGACGTGACCGGCACCTCGATCGGTAAAGGTTTCGCCGGCGCCATGAAGCGTTGGAACTTCCGCGGCTTGGAAGCCAGCCACGGCGTGTCGGTGTCGCATCGTTCGCACGGTTCGACCGGTAACCGCCAGGATCCGGGTCGTACCTTCCCGAACAAGAAGATGGCCGGCCATATGGGCGCCGAGCGCGTCACCACCTTGAACCTCAAGGTCGTGTCGACCGATGCCGATCAAGGCTTGGTGATGGTGCGCGGCGCGGTGCCGGGTCACGACGGCGGCTATGTGTTGGTGCGCGATGCGGTCAAGCGCAAGGCGCCGAAGGATTTGCCGTTCCCCGCCGGTTTGCGCCAAGCGGCGGCAATCGATGCGGCTGGGGCGGAAGCCACGGCTGAGAACAAGGAATAGGGCGATGAAGCTCGACGTTACAAAGCTCGACGGCAGCGCCGCCGGCAGCATCGATCTGGCGGACGGCATTTTCGGCCTGCCGGTGCGCAAGGATTTGCTGGCGCGCATGGTCAACTATCAGCTGGCCAAGCGTCGCGCCGGCACGCACAAGACCAAGATCCGCTCCGAGGTCAAGGCGACGTCGAAGAAGATGTATGCCCAGAAGGGCACCGGTCAGGCGCGTCACGGCAACCAGGCGGCGCCGCAGTTCCGCGGCGGCGGCAAGGCGTTCGGCCCGGTGGTGCGCGATCATGCTCACGACATGCCGAAGAAAGTGCGCAAGTTGGCGCTGAAGACCGCGCTGTCGGCCAAGCAAGCTGAAGGCAAGCTAATGGTGGTGGAAACCGCCACCTTGGAAGACGCCAAGACGGCAAAGCTGGCTGCTTCGTTCGGCAAGCTGGGCTTGCAGAGCGTGCTGGTGATCGACGGTCCGGAAGTGAATGCTAATTTTACCCGCGCCGCGCGCAACATCGCCGGCATCGACATCCTGCCGCAGCAAGGCGCCAATGTTTACGACATCCTGCGCCGCGACACGCTGATCCTGACCCGCGAGGCGGTGAAGCACCTCGAGGAGCGTTTGAAATGAACAAGATCGCGCCACCGAAACTGACCCGCGAACAGATGTACGACATCATCCGTTCACCGGTGATCACCGAAAAGGCGACCTTGAACGGCGAGCACGGTCACGTGACGTTCCGGGTGCCGCTCGACGCCACCAAGCCCGAGATCAAGGTCGCGGTCGAGACTCTGTTCAAGGTCAAGGTCACTGCCGTCAACACCCTGCGGGTGAAGGGCAAGATCAAGATGTTCCGCGGCCGTCCTGGCAAGCGTGGCGATATCAAGAAAGCCATCGTGTCCTTGGCCGAAGGCTCCAAGATCGACGTTACGACCGGCCTGTAAGAGGAAGTTATGGCGCTCAAATCATATAAGCCGAAAACACCGTCGCAACGGCATCTGGTCCTGGTCGACCGGTCGGAGCTGTGGAAGGGCAAGCCGATCAAGGCTTTGACCGAAGGCAAGAGCAACACCGGCGGCCGCAACAATCACGGCCACATCACCAGCCATCATCGCGGCGGCGGCCACAAGCGTCGCCTGCGCACGATCGACTTCAAGCGCACCAAGTTCGACATGAACGCCAAGGTCGAGCGGCTGGAATACGATCCGAACCGTTCGGGCTTCATCGCCCTGATCCGGTACGAAGACGGCGAGTTGGCTTACATCTTGGCGCCGCAGCGCTTGAAGGTGGGCGACAATGTGGTCTCTGGCCAACGCGTCGACGTCAAGCCGGGCAATGCGATGCCGCTGGCCAACATGCCGGTCGGCACCATCGTGCACAACATCGAGATGCATATCGGCAAGGGCGGCCAGTTGGCCCGCGCGGCCGGCACT
>JBBSNV010000436.1:0-2559 GCA_038260375.1 Reyranellales bacterium | reverse complement strand
GGATCGCCGGCCCCAACCGTCTTTCCATCGGCGCCGGCCAGGCGATCTACTGGGCGTTGTTGGCGGTGCCGATCGTATGGATGGCGGGCTATCTGTTTCCGCCGATCAATCACGATGTCGGCGCCGAGCTCGACGTTGCGGCGCGCTGGCTGGCCGGCGAAAAACTTTATATCGACATCATCGACATCAACACGCCGTTGGTGTTCATCCTGCACGCCGTGCCAGAATTGTTGGCGCGCATCGCGTTGAACGGCGCGCAATGGATGTCGATCTGCACCATCCTGGGCGTGCTGGTCTCGTCGTACTACGCAATGCGGGCGCTGAAATACCTGCCCTCGGCGCAGCAGCCGCTGCTGCGCGCCTTCCTGCCGGTCACCATCCTGTTCTTGCTGGCGGTATTCCCCAACGACATGTTCGGCCAACGCGAACATCTGTTGCTGATCTTCGGCTTGCCCTATTTGATGCTGGCCGCCGCCCGCGCCGAAGGCGCCGCGGTGCCGCGCAGCTTGCGCATCGGCATCGGCATCGCCGCCGGCATTGCCTTTTCGCTCAAGCCGCATTTCCTGCTCTATCCCGCGCTGATCGAGCTTTACGTGCTGTACTGCGTTGGCTGGCGCAATGCGCTGAAGGACGTGCTGCCGTGGGCCATGCTGGGCATGATCGCGGCCCATGTCGCCTTCATGCTGATCGTCACGCCGCAATACGTCACCTTTCTATTCCCGATCATCCTGCGCTTCTACTCGCGGATCGGCGAAGCCGATACCTGGGACGTGGTCACCGGCGGCCTCATGCTGCCGACCTTGCTGGTGCTGGTGCCGCTGGCCGCGTTCGCGCTGTTCCTGTCCAAGTCCAAGCTAACCCGCACCATCGCGCTATGGGTGGTGTGCGGCGTGATCATCTGCGTGGTGCAATCCAAGGGCTGGCGCTACCAGGCGATGCCCGCCTTGGCCGGCACCTTGCTGCTGGCCGCCATCACCATTGCCGAAATGATCGACCGCTATCTGCCGCGCGAACGCACGCAGCAACGCCTGCCCGTGGCGGTGCTGACCGCGACTTTTATGATCCTGTTCTATTACCAGCAGGCGCTGTCCAATCAGCCGTTCTATAAACAGGTCAATTTCGAGGACAGTGTCACGGCGATCCTGATCCACATCGTCGAGACCCAGGCGCCCAACAAGCGCATCCTGGTGCTGTCGCCCGGCATCTATCCGCATTATCCGCTGGTCAATTACACCGGCGCGCGCATGACCATGCGGTTCCAGACCATGTGGCTGCTGCAGGGCGTGTACGCCAATTGCGAGGAATACGCGCCGCTCTACAATTCGCCCGACCAGATGTCGAGCGCGGAGAAATTCATCTACACCACCGTGGCGCAGGATTTCGCCACGCAGCGGCCCGATCTGATCATCGTCGACAAGGTGGCCGGCATTCCCAAATGCCAGTGGCGCAGCTTCGACTATCTCGAATACTTCATGCGCAACCCGCAATTCGCGCAGGCGTTCCGCCACTACCAATTCTACATGGACTTCGACCGCTACGTGATCTACTCGCGGCGGTGAAGGTCAGTCGTCACCCCGGAAGCGCGAAGCGCTATCCGGGGCCCATGTCGATCCAAATAACGGCCGATATGCGGAGAAATGGACCCCGGCTCGCGCGCTCATCGGAATGAGCGCTTGGCCGGGGTGACGAGCTATGTAGGTTTATCGAGCCCAGGATTGGCATCGACCTTATAGCGCTCGGGGATTTTGTCGGGATCGGGCATCTTGAACACGCCCGACGCGGTCAGCACCACCTCGCCGTCACTCACCAACTCGCAGCTGCAGAAAATCAAATTGCGCGTGCGGCGCGCGATGCGCGACTTGCCCTCGACGAACTGGCCGATCTTGGGCCCGCGGATGAAATCGCAATTGAGTGAAATGGTCGGATGGGGAAAGCGCATGCCGGTGGCAAAGCCGCAACCCATGCCCATCACCATGTCGGCCAGGGTCATCATCATGCCGCCATGCACCACGCCCATCGGGTTGCAGTGGCGCTTCTCGACCAGCAGGCCGACGCGCAGGCCGTCGGTCTCGGGCTTCAGCCAGAGCGGGCCGTTATAGCCGATGAAATCGTCGCGCGGGTTGAACGGCTGAAAGCCTTCCGGCACGCCTTGATTGGGGAAATCCTCGCGACGCTCGATGCTCATATCCCGACGAACTCTTGCAATTGGCGGCGCTGGGCATCGTCGAAGGCCAAGGCTTTGCCGCTGCGCTTGTCGATGATCACCATGACGGCGTGGCCTGTCGCGGTGGGCTGACCGTCGCGGAACACCGCTTGGCCCAGTACCAGCGAAGAGTTACGTACCTCGACCACGCAAGCGCCGGAACGGATCGTGCCGGGATAGAACAGCTGGGCCAGATAGTCGATCGACAGATGCGCCAGCACGAAGCCGATATGCTCGCCCTTGGGCAGCGGCACCACATCGGTCAAATAACGTACCCGCGTGTTCTCGAAGAAAGTGGTGAAGGCCACGTTGTTGACGTGACCGTTGCGGTCGAGATCGGCGAAGCGCAGCGATTC
>JBBSNV010000435.1:0-2569 GCA_038260375.1 Reyranellales bacterium | reverse complement strand
CTTGACCGTGCATTCGAACACCGCCGTCTTGCCGGCCAGGTCGGCCGCGCCGTAATCGGCCGGGAAGTCGACCTTCACTTCGCGCTGCTCGCCCGCCTTGGCGCCGACCAGCTGGTCTTCGAAGCCGGGAATAAAGGAGTTGGAGCCCAGCTCGAGCTCGTAATTCTCGGCGCTGCCGTTCTCGAACGACGTGCCGTCGATCTTGCCGAGGAAGTCGATCACGATCACGTCGCCTTTTTCCGCCGACTTGCCGTCGGGCGCCGGTTTGCGCTGGCGCTGCTGATCGGCCACGCGCTGCATGGTTTCCTGGACCATGTCACTGGTGATCTCGACCCTCAGGCGCTCGATCTCGATGCCGGAGAAATCCATCGGCGCGATCTCGGGCAGGATCTCGAAGTCCATCGAGAATTCGAGATCTTCGCCCTCGCCGAACTTCACGATCTCGACCTTGGGCTGGCTCGCCGGGCGCAAGCCGCGATCGGCGATTGTCTTTTGCGAGCTATCGTTGACGGTCTTTTCCAGGATTTCGCCCATCAACGCTTGGCCGTATTGCTTCTTCAGCAACGCCAGCGGCGCCTTGCCGGGACGGAAGCCGGCGATGCGCGCGTCCTTGCCGATCTCGCCCAGGCGGCGATCGACTTGCTGCGAGATATCGCTGGCCGGCACCAGAATTTTATACTGGCGCTTCAGACCTTCGTTGCTGATTTCGGTGACTTGCATCTTCCGTCTCTTTTCAAGAATTCAAATTCCGGTTCGATTAAGCGCGCGCCATTGCCGGTGCGTCTGCCTGGGATTACTGGTGCGGGCGGAGGGACTTGAACCCACACGCCTTGCGGCACGAGATTCTAAGTCTCGCGTGTCTACCAATTCCACCACGCCCGCTTCCAGGAATGCCCGACAGTCCCTTCAAATCAGCGCAAGCGCCAAGGATCCGGGCCCGCGTTTTCGGAGGCGTGTTCTATCGCACGACAATGGTCGCGTAAAGCGAAATACAGTGCTGTTTCCGGCCGTTAGCCGCAGCTTAGACGATCGAATCGCGCCCGGTCAGGCCGCCGCGATGCGCTCGCGATAGCGCTTGCGGAAGCTCTCCAGCGCCAACACGCGCGGGCCATCGGCGATGGTCTCGTGCGGCCGCCGATACATGATGTTGTAATGCACATGCGGGATGCCAAAGGCGTCCGCTTTCACTTTGAGAACGCTGGCGGTTTCCACCAGATTCTTCTCGTCGGCCTGGCGCCGGAAAACGGCGCCGGGTTCGACCTTAGCGTCCAGATCGCTCCGTTTGAACCACAGCATGGAATGCCCCCAAGGCCTGTCGCACTAACCCATTGGCGCCATCAGTTTGATGAAGCTATTGGGAAAATACAAGAACTTACGGAAATACCTCGCGATTTAGACTTATCTACAGGCTTTTCCAATGGTCTCTCAACAAAACGGAAAGCGCCTGCGGCAGGTCCTCGGCGACCAGATTGGCACCAGCCAACTGCCCGGCCGCGCCATGGAGATAAGCGCCAGCGGCAGCCGCGGCAAACGGCTCCAGGCCTTGCGCCAGCAAACCGCCGATCATGCCGGCCAGCACGTCGCCCGAGCCGGCGGTGGCCAGGCTGGCGGGGGCGTTGGCGTTGATAATGGCGCGACCATCGGGTGCGGCGATTACGGTGTCGGCGCCTTTCAACAACACTACAGCGCCGGACTGCTGGGCAGCGTGTCGCGCTTTCTCTAATTTATTAAGATCGGCCGATATATTACTGAATAATATAGAAAATTCTCCCTCATGAGGAGTTAAAACGCAGCGTTCGCCGTATTGGCGCAAAAAGCCCATGCCCGGCCCATGTCCGGCCCAGGTCAGGGCGTCGGCGTCGAGCACAAAACGTCGCTCGGGCACAGCCGACGCCGATTGCAGCGCCTGGCGCACCAACCGGCCGGTGCCCTCGCCGCGGCCCAGCCCCGGTCCCAACACGACGGCGGTAAAGCGGCGGTCTGCCAGCAGGGCATCGTAGTCGGAGGGAAATTCGCAATCGGCGACGATGCTGCCGGCCTCGCCGCCGCGATAGATCGCGCCCGCCGCAACCGGTGCGGCGATGGTGACGAGTCCAGTACCGATGCGGCGTGCCGCCGTCGCCGTCAGTCGCGCCGCTCCCGTCATTTTCGCGCCGCCATAGATCAGCGCATGGCCACGGCGGTATTTGTGATCATCGAGCGCGCACGTCGGTAGTGCCGAACGCCATAAGGCGGGATCGTTGCGCCAGGTCTGTGGCTCGATGGCATCGAGCAAGACGGCGTCGAGCACGGTGGCCGGCGTGCCGATATCGACCAGCACTGTCTCGCCGCACAATGCGCGACCGGGCAGCAGCAGGTGTCCGGGCTTCAAACGGAAGAACGTCACGGTCAAGCGACAATGCGGCGCAGCGCCCAGCACCTTGCCGCTATCGCCCTGCACGCCCGACGGCACATCGACCGCGACGCAACTCAACTGGCGCGCATCGATCGCTTCGACGATCTGCCGCGCGATGCCATCGAGCGGCCGCGCCAAGCCAGCGCCGAACAGCGCATCGATTACAAGGGTGCG
>JBBSNV010000434.1:0-2581 GCA_038260375.1 Reyranellales bacterium | reverse complement strand
TATTTGGCGCGCGATGCGGCGCTGACCCCGGTGGTGGCGGTGCGCGGTGCGGACGGTGTGGTGCGAGCCTTCCGCAATGCCTGTCGCCATCGTGGCGTGCAGCTGCTTGAGGGTGGTGGCTGCAAGAAAGCGCTGGTGTGTCGCATCATGCCTGGACTTACGATCTGGAAGGCCGGCTGCGCCGCGTGCCACACGAGCAGGGTTTTCCCGGCCTGGACAAACAAGATCATGGCTTGGTGCCGCTGCATGCGGTGGAACGTAACGGCATGGTGCTCGTCACCCAGGACCAGCCAGTGGCCCCCGACACGGCGCTCGATGCGATGCCCGATCTGTTCGGCAATGGCTGGCAGTTACTGGCTACAGTCGAAGCAGAATTCGCCGCAAACTGGAAGATCGTGGCTGAAGGGCTTCTCGAGGGCTATCACATCCGCGCCACCCATGCCGAGACTTTCTATCCGCGTCAATACGACAATCTGAACGTGATCGAAGCATTCGGCCGCAATAGCCGCATCACCTTCCCCTATCGCGCCATCGAGAAATTGCGCGCCGTGCCGCCGGCGCAGCGCAAGACATCGGGCGTGGTAACGGATGTCTATCATCTGTTCCCGAACGTCGTGGTGGCGACGTTCCCCACCAACACCATCATGACGGTGCTGGAGCCGTTGGCGGTCGATCGCACGCGGCTGGTCAACTACACGCTGTCCGCCATGGCCCAAGAGGAAGAGGGCCGTGCCGCGGTGGCGCAGGGCCGCAATTTCGTGGCGGCCGGTGCGCTCGAAGATCGCGATGTGGTCTGCGCCGCGCAGCGCGGCCTTACGAGCGGCGCCAATAAATTTTTTACCTTCGGTCTGTTCGAGGGCGGCATCCGCCATTTCCACCAGCAGATATCTGCTGCTCTGGCGCCGCGCTAATCCAAGGGTTGGACCGGAACTTTGGCCTGGCGAGCGCCGTTATTTGATTGTCGCAGTCGGTTGCGGCGATCTCCGGAGCCAGCATGAACAAGATTTCAATCGTCGCGATTTGCGCGGCCCTGGCAGTGGCGCCGGTTCTGGCTCAATCGCCAAACGACAAAGCCAACGTCAATTCGGCGATGGAGGCACCGCTCTCTACCGCCGAATTCGTGCGGCAAGTCGCCACCAGCACGATGATGCAGATCCGGCTCAGCCAAATTGCTTCCGATAAAGCGACCGACGCATCGACCCAGGCCTACACCAAGCAAATGGTCGCCGATCAAACGCGGACGCTCGACGAGTTGAAGGGGCTGACGCAGAACGGCGCGGTCAAGCAAAGTTTGCCTCTGACGTTAAGCGATGCCCAGCGCAAGATGCTCGAGAAACTGAAGGACCTGAGTAACGCGGAGTTCGCCAAGCAATATCGCCACGATCAACTCGCCACGCATCGGCATACGGTAGCGCTATTCGAGCGCTACGCCCAGGCCGGCGACAACGCAGCGTTGCGCGATTGGGCGGCCAAAATATTGCCGGCGTTGCGCCAGCGCGTGCAGATGGCCGAAGGCCTGGAGCAGAGCTCCTAAGCAACTCAGGCGGCCATCCGCGCCGCGAAAAACCCATCCAAGCGTTCGATGTTTTCCAGCCCGGCAATCGCATCGGCCAGCGCTTCACCGCGCTCAGCGTTCATGGCGGCGGGACCGAATTTCATGCAGTCGTAGAACTTGGCTATCACTTCGCTGTCGGATAGCGCCGCACCGATCGAACCCGGCACGACATCGACTGTTTCCTCGAAGCGGCGGTCGGCGGTTTCGATCCGCACCGTGGCCGGCGTCAACATCTGCGTGGCGTTTTGGTCGACCTCGACCGTGATGCGCCGCGCCAGTTTGAACACTTCGGGATCTTGTGCCCGTTCCGGCGTCAGATCGTCGAGCCCGAATTTGCGTCGTAGCAGCACGCTGGCGATGGAATATTGCACGCTGAATTGGGCCGCTACTTGCGGGTTGGTGCTGGGATCGAACGGTGCTCCCACCAGTTGCTGCATGAACGGCGTGATGCGCACGTTGATACTCGTGATGTCGTCGGCCCTGAGCGGATGGGCATCGATCAGCCGGCAGGTCGCCTCGATCGCGGCGTGATTGCAGGCGCAGCTCGAGAATTTCTTGATGCCGGTGTTGACGATTTCGAAGCGTTGGCCCAGCCCGTCGAACAGAATCTCGGCATCGCCGGGTTCGAACAGCGCGTAATAGCCGCCCGGTCCTTCGAAGGCTTCGACTGGCCCGCCGATGCCGTGCTTGGCAAATTGGGCGGCATAGACGCCGTTGCGCGCGGCGAAGGCCGACTGCATGCGCTTAGCCAGGCTGCGCTCGTACACCGCCTGCATGGTGCCGCTGCATTGGCATAGCGCCAAGCCCAGCGCGTTGCGCATGGCGAGTTGGTCGAGGCCTAGCATCAGACCCGATCCGGCGGTTGCGCCGAAGATGCCGGCGATGGTGGTGGTGAACCAGCCGCTGCTGCGCCCGGTGGACAGCGCGATGCGGTTGGTCAGATCGCCGCCCGCCACCACTGCCAGGATCAGGTCTCGACCGCTGCGGTTCTCGCGCTCGGCCAACGCCATCGCGGCGGGCAGGGTG
>JBBSNV010000433.1:0-2588 GCA_038260375.1 Reyranellales bacterium | reverse complement strand
TGACCCAGGCCACCAGATAGGGCCGCAGGAAGCCCAATCGCGGATCGGACGGCAGATGCGCCAGCGCCTGCTCCGCCGCGGCAAAATCCTTGCGCCGCACCGCGTCCAGGGCCAACACCAGATTGGGCAAAGGATCGCCCGGCACGGCGGCCGCCACCTTGGGCGCCAGATCGACCGCCGCGGTCATGCGCCCCGCTGCCAAGCGCAGGCGAAAGGCCTGGAACACCAACAATGGATTGCCCGAATCGCGCAGCAGCGCCTGGTCGACGAAATCGGCGGCTTGGTTGTAGTCGTTCATCTTGCTTGCGAATCGCCCCGCGAGATAGGAGCCGAAGGCCGAACCCAGATTGCCGATGCGCTGCCGATTGGTCTGGGGCTGCGCCGTAACCGGTTCGACCGCCACCGCCGCGGTCATCAGCGCCAAACCGGCGCACAGGCCGAAACGGGCAATGCAGAGCTTCAACGAACTGACCATCGTTCTCACCTACATGTTCGGATAATTCGGACCGCCGCCGCCTTCGGGCACGGTCCACACAATGTTCTGCGACGGATCCTTGATATCGCAAGTCTTGCAGTGCACGCAATTCTGAGCGTTGACCTGAAACCGCGGACCGCCCGCATCGTCGACCACTTCATAAACGCCAGCCGGGCAGTAGCGTTGCGCGGGCTCGGCATAGAGCGGGAGATTGACCGCGATCGGAATGCTGGGATCCTTTAGCTTCAGATGACTGGGCTGATCTTCCTCGTGATTGGTGTTCGACAGGAATACCGACGACAGCTTGTCGAAACTCACCACGCCGTCCGGCTTGGGATAGGCGATCGGCTGGCAGTCCTTAGCCTATTTCAGCGTTTCAAAGTCGGCCTTTTTGTGGCGCAGAGTCCAAGGCAGCAATTTGCCGAGCCCTAAGCTATTGGCCCACATCTCTATGCCGCCATAGAGCGAGCCCAGCCACATGCCCCATTTCAGCGCCGGCTTGACGTTGCGCACCTTCCACAAGTCTTTGTAGACCCAGGACTTGCGATACGCCTCGGGATAGGCGGACAACTCATCGTGACCGGACGAGCCGCCCTTGAGCGCGGCAAAGGCTGCTTCCGCCGCCATCATCCCTGTCTTCAGCGCGTTGTGCGAGCCCTTGATGCGCGGCACGTTGACGAAACCCGCCGAACAACCGATCAATGCGCCGCCGGGAAACACCAGCTTCGGGACAGATTGGATGCCGCCCTCGTTGATGGCCCGCGAACCATAGACCAGCCGCTTGCCGCCTTCGAAATACGGCCGCACCTTGGGATGGGTCTTGAAGCGCTGGAATTCGTCGAACGGCGAGATGTACGGGTTTTCGTAATTCAGGTGCAGCACGAAGCCTACCGCCACCTGGTTGTTCTCCAAGTGATACATGAACGAGCCGCCGCCGGTACTCTTGTCGAGCGGCCAGCCTTGGCTGTGGATCACCAGGCCGGGCTTGTGCTTCGCCGGATCGATCTCCCACAGCTCTTTGATGCCGATGCCGAATTTTTGCGGATCGACGCCGTCGCGCAGCTTGAATTTCTCGAACAGCATCTTGGTCAACGAGCCGCGCACGCCTTCGGCGAAGAAGGTGTATTTGGCATGTAGCTCCATGCCTTCGGTGTAGCTGTCCTTGTGCTGGCCGTTCTTGGCGATGCCCATGTCGCCGGTGGCGATGCCTTTGACCGAGCCGTCGTCGTGATAGAGCACTTCGGCCGCGGCGAAACCGGGATAGATTTCCACGCCCAGTTCGGTCGCTTGCTCGCCCAACCAGCGGCACACATTGCCCAGGCTGGCGATGTAGTTGCCGTGATTGTTCATCAGCGGCGGCATCAGGAAGTTGGGGACGGTGAAACCACCCTTTTCCGTCAGCACCATGAACTTGTCGTCGGTGACGGGTGTGAGCAGCGGCGCGCCTTTTTTCTTCCAGTCGGGAATGAGCTCGTTCATGCCGATCGGATCGATTACCGCACCCGACAGGATGTGGGCGCCGACTTCGGAGCCCTTTTCGACCACGCAAACCGAGACTTCGTGATTTTGCTCGGCTGCCAATTGGCGCAAACGAATGGCGGCAGCCAGGCCCGCGGGGCCGGCGCCGACGATCACCACGTCATATTCCATTGCTTCGCGCGTCATGGGATACTCCAACACCTTATTAGACTTAATGATTTGCCGGGATTTGCCGGCCGGATCGCTAAGGACCACCTCGATGCGTCATCAAGCAATAGCCTACCAAACCAGGCCTCGCCATGGCTAATGCCGTCGCAGACATGACCGACGAATGGGCCGATCCGCGCGTAGTTCTGGCGTTTTACCGGGATGCCGGGGTCGACGAAGCGATCGAGGACGCAGCCGTGGATCGCTACCGGCTGTCCGCCGCCCAGAAAAGCGCCGCACCGGCCGCACGCAGCCCCGCGCCCACGGCGCCACCGCGTGACGCGCCGCGCGAGCCCAGCCGCGCGCCATTGGCAGCACCTCAACTCATGCCACAAGTGCCGCTGCAGTCGCCTGCCACGGTAACCGATGCGCGTCAGGCCGCCGCTGCTGCGACTACACTCGATGCGTTGCGCGATGCCATCGCCGC
>JBBSNV010000432.1:0-2588 GCA_038260375.1 Reyranellales bacterium | reverse complement strand
GGCCGCGTCGGCATGGGCAAAGGCAAATCCAAGGAAGTGCCGGCGGCGGTGCAGAAGGCGATGGACGAAGCGCGGCGCAATCTGGCGAAGATTTCAATCAAGAACGGCACGCTGCACCATCGCGTGACCGGACACCACGGCGCCGCCTCGGTGGTGATGATCCCCGCGCCCAAGGGCACCGGCATCATCGCCGGCGGTCCGATGCGCGCTGTTTTCGAAGTGATGGGCATCACCGACATCGTGGCCAAGAGCCACGGTTCGTCCAATCCCTACAACATGGTGCGCGCCACGCTCGACGGTCTGAAGAACTCGACTACCGCGGGCGAAGTCGCAGCCAAGCGCGGCCTGTCGGTCGAAGAAATCTTCGCCTGACCGACTCGCGCACTGAACGGAATTTTCTCGATGGCAACGCAAAACATGCTCAAGGTGCAACTGGTCAAGAGCCCGATCGGCACCAAGGTTTCGCACCGCGCGACGGTGCGCGGACTTGGCCTGCGCAAACTCAATTCGGTGTCCGAACTGCAGGACACGCCGGCGGTTCGCGGGATGATCAACAAGATCGCCTATCTGGTGAAAGTCGTCTGACGCCAAACCGACTGACTGGAAACTCAAAAATGGAACTCAACAGCATCAAGCCGGCCCCCGGCGCCAAGCACGCCAAGCGCCGCGTCGGGCGCGGCATCGGCTCGGGTCTGGGCAAGACCGCGGGTCGCGGCCACAAGGGCCAGAAGTCCCGATCGGGCGGTTATCACAAGGTCGGCTTCGAAGGCGGCCAGATGCCGATGCAGCGGCGCTTGCCCAAGCGCGGATTCAAATCGCAATCGCTCAAGTTCAACGCAGAAGTCACGCTCGCGGCGCTCGAACTTCTGGGTCTGGACGAGGTCGACGTATTGGCGCTCAAGCAGGCCGGTCTGGTCGGGCAGATGGCCAAAGTGGTCAAGGTGATCAAGTCGGGCGAGATCAAGCGTGCGGTCAAGCTGACGGGAGTCGGCGCGAGTGCGGGAGCCAAGGCGGCCATCGAAGCGGCCGGCGGCAGTCTGGTGCTTGAAGGCTAGGCCTGCGGCTCAATCGCCCAGACCGACCCACGCCTTCATCGACACAACCCAAGGACATTCGTGGCCACCAACGCATCAACCCTGGCAAAAACCGGCAAGTTCGGCGACCTGCGTCGGCGGCTGGTGTTTTTGCTGTTGGCGCTGGTGGTTTATCGGGCCGGCGCCCACATTCCGGTGCCGGGCATCAACCCGGTCGAACTGGCCAAGCTGTTCGAGGGACAGTCGGGCGGTATCCTGAGCCTGTTCAATATGTTCTCGGGCGGCGCGCTGTCGCGCTTCACCGTGTTCGCGCTCGGCATCATGCCGTACATCTCGGCCTCGATCATCATGCAGTTGATGACCTACGTGCTGCCGACCTTCGAGCAATTGAAGAAGGAAGGCGAGGCCGGCCGGCGCAAGATCACGCAGTACACGCGCTACGGCACGCTGGCACTGGCGCTTTTTCAATCGTTCTCGATTGCGGTGGCGCTGGAGTCGACCGCCAACCTGGTGATCGATCCTGGCCTCGCATTTCGCCTGACGGCCATGGTCAGCCTTACGGCCGGATCGATCTTCCTGATGTGGCTGGGTGAGCAGATCACCGAGCGCGGCTTGGGCAACGGCATCTCGATCATCATCTTTGCGGGTATCGCCTCGGGCTTGCCGGGCGCGATCGGTGGGCTGTTGAGTCTGGTCACCACCGGTGCGATGAGCGTGATCGTGGCCCTGTTCATCATCGTGGCGGTGGCTCTAGTCACATATTTCGTCGTGTTCGTCGAGCGTGGCCAGCGCAAGATTCTGGTGAACTATGCGCGCCGGCAGGTTGGCAACAAGGTGTATGGCGGGCAATCGTCGCATCTGGCGCTCAAGCTCAACATGGCCGGGGTGATTCCGCCGATCTTCGCCTCGTCGATCATCCTGCTGCCGGCAACGGCGGTGAACTGGTTTTCCACCGGTGACGGAACGTTTGCCAGCATGCTGAAAGATGTGGCCGCGGCACTGCGGCCGGGGCAGCCGATCTACGTGTTGCTGTATGCGACCGCGATCATCTTCTTTTGCTTTTTCTACACGGCGCTGGTCTTCAACAGCCGCGAGACGGCAGACAACCTGAAAAAGAGCGGCGCTTTCATCCCGGGCATCCGTCCTGGCGACCAGACCGCGCGCTACATCGACAAGATACTGACGCGCCTGACCTTGGCCGGCGCAATCTACATCACCTTCGTCTGCCTGCTGCCCGAATTCCTGATCCTCAAGTACAACGTGCCGTTCTATTTCGGCGGCACCTCGCTCCTGATCATCGTGGTTGTCACCATGGACTTCATGGCCCAGGTGCAGAACTACATGATGTCGCAACAGTACGAATCGCTGTTGAAAAAGGCCAACTTCAAGCCCACCTGATGCGCGGTTCTGCCGGTATCACCACACCAATTTCCAGGAGAATTCCATGAGAGTTTCGGCCTCGGTCAAACCCATCTGCCGCAATTGCAAGATCATCCGCCGCAAGGGCGTGGTGCGCGTGATCTGCACCGACCCGCGCCACAAACAGCGCCAGGG
>JBBSNV010000431.1:0-2609 GCA_038260375.1 Reyranellales bacterium | reverse complement strand
GATCGCACCGGGCATGTGGCCTGCTCGCACGCCCGGGCGCGGTTCGGGTGCGGAGCCGGCGAAGCGATCGGCCGGGCGCACATCGACCACTTGCTCGCCACGCGTCAGCGCGGCCTTCACCGCTTCGGTGTCGCGCACCATGGTGTTGTCGAGCCGAGCGCTGAAATGGCGCTGCCGCGGCATCGGCGGCAGATCCTCAAGCGGCCGGCCCTCGGCCAGCCACTTGTTCATACCGCCATCGAGCACCGCCACGTCGTGGTGGCCAAAGACGCGGAACATCCACCACACGCGCGGCGCGCTCAGCATCGGGTAGCCGTCATAGACCACGATGCGATTGCCGTCGCCCAGGCCGAGCTTCTGCACCCGCGAGGTGAACTTGATGGCGCTGGGCAGCATATGCGGATAGGACGAGTCCTCGTCGGAAATCTCGTCGATGTCGAAATACACGGCGCCGGGAATATGCTGCTTGGCGTATTCCGCTTTAGCGTCGCGGTTCATCGCCGGCAGGTACCACGAGGCATCGACGATGCGCACATCGGGCGCCTTGAGATGCGAGGCCAGCCACTCGGTGCTGACCAAAGAGTCGGGACGGGGATAGGCCATGGTTATTCCACGAAGCGTAGGTTGACGCGGCGGTTCTGCTTGCCCTTGTTCTCGATCTTGGCCACTTCGACCTGGCCGATCTCGGCGGTGTGGGCGATATGCGTGCCGCCGCAGGGCTGCAGGTCGATGCCGCCGATATCGAGCAGGCGCACCTTGCCCTGGCCGCTGGGCGGCTTGACGCTCATGGTGCGCACCAGTTCGGGATGCGCCGCCATCTCCTCGTCGGAAATCCAGCGCGCCACCGCTTTATGATCTTCCACAATTAGCCGATTGAGTTCGCGGGTGAGATGATCTTTGTCCAGTGCATCGCCTGGAATATTGAAATCCAGCCGCGCCTTGCCGTCACCGACTTGCCCTCCGGTAACGTCGCCCGTGACCAGCGCGCACAGCAGATGCATGCAGCTATGCATGCGCATGTAACGATGACGGCGCTCCCAGTTCAGCACCGCAGTGACTTTGTCGCCGACTGCCGGCCCGTTCTCGGCCAAGACGGTTTGGCCCGGTGTGGTGACATGGACGATGCCGGTGCCGTCGCCTTTCAACGTGTCGCTGATGGTGATGCTGATGCCATTGGCCAGACGCAGCTCGCCGCTATCGCCGGGCTGACCGCCGCCGGTCGGATAGAACACGGTGCGATCGAGGATGATGCCGCGCTCGTTGAGCGCCACCACGGTGGCGTCGCATTCCTTGAGATAGCTGTCCTGACGGAACAATTCCTCGGTCATCATTCCATCCATTTGGGAACCGGCAACTTCTTCTCGCGCAAGAATGCCGGATTGAACATTTTGGACTGATAGCGCTGGCCGCCATCGCACAAGATGGTGACGATGGTCTTGCCTTTGCCGAGTTGCTTGGCCAAACGAATGGCGCCGGCGATGTTGATGCCCGACGAGCCGCCCAGGCACAGGCCTTCATGCTGCAGTAGGTCGTAAAGAATAGGCAGCGCTTCTTCATCGGTGATCTGGAATGCGTCGTCTATCGGCGCGCCTTCCAGGTTTTTGGTGATGCGGCCCTGGCCAATGCCCTCGGTGATCGAATTACCTTCGGATTTGAGCGCGCCGTGCTTGTAGAAGTTATACAGCGCCGAGCCCATCGGATCGGACAGCGCCGTCACCACGTTCTTGCTGCGCTCCTTCAGTGCCATGGCGACGCCGCCCAAGGTGCCGCCCGAACCGACCGAGCAAGTAAAGCCCGCCACCTTGCCGTCGGTCTGTTGCCAAATTTCAGGGCCGGTGGTCTCGTAATGGCCCTGGCGGTTGGCGACGTTGTCGAATTGGTTGGCCCACAACACGCCGTTCTTTTCCGTCTTGGCGATCTCGTTGGCCAAGGTTTCGGAATAACGCACATAGTTGTTGGGGTTGGAGTAAGGCGCGGCCGGCACCAAACGCAGATCCGCGCCGCACAGCCGCAACATGTCCTTCTTTTCCTGACTCTGCGTCTCGGGCATCACGATCACGGTGCGATAGCCGCGCGCATTGCCGACCAAGGACAGGCCGATGCCAGTGTTACCTGCCGTCCCTTCGACGATTACGCCGCCGGGCTTCAAAGTGCCTTTCTTTTCGGCGTCGGTGATAATGGCCAAAGCGGCGCGATCCTTGACCGAGCCACCGGGGTTGAGGAATTCAGCTTTGCCGTAGATATCGCAGCCGGTCGCTTGCGAAGCGGCGACCAGACGGATCAGCGGCGTATTGCCGATTGTGGCGACGAAGCCTGAGCGAATATCCATGATTTTCTTGGGAATATTGTTGATTTCACTGGCCTGACAGTAGCGGTGCAGCGCCTATCGCGGCAAGTGCGTCTGGTGCAAGCCTTAGGCCCAATTCTGACGCAGCCGTTCACGGTGCAAAGCCAGCCACTGCAGGCCGATGATGGTCTTGGCGTTGTTGAACAAATCGTCGGTCAGCATCTGCATCACTTGCGCAAACGGCACGGCTTTCACCGCGATGTCTTCGTTCTCGCTGGCCAGACCATGGATACCACCCGCTTCGCTGGAATCGACGCGCGCG
>JBBSNV010000430.1:0-2613 GCA_038260375.1 Reyranellales bacterium | reverse complement strand
CCGGCATCGGCGGCAACGACGCCGCCACTTACAAGACCTCTTCGCTCTACTTGCTGCATAGCGGCTTGATCGACGAACTGGCCGGAAAAAAAGACGACGCCAAGAAAAAGCTGCAAGACGCCTATGCGGCGCCCGATGCGGCCAGTTTGCGCGTCGCCATGACCTTGGCCTCGTTCTATCGCCGCAACGGCAATGGCGACGAAGCGAAGAAGGTGATGGCCGACCTGTTCGAGAAATCGGGCGAGTTGGTGCCACTCGACGCGCTGCTCAGCGATAAGGCGTCGCGCTTGACGACGATATCGGACGGCATGGCAGAAGTGCTGTTCGACGTGTTCGTCGCATTGGCGCAAGGCTCGACCGATAACGACCAATTGGACGATGCGGCGGTTATCTTCGGCCGGCTGACATTGCAGATGCGGTCCGACTACGATCTGGCCAAGCTGCTGTTGGGCGATTTGATGGCGCAACAACAACACATGGACGCCGCGTTACAGACCTACCGCACGGTCGAAGCCAGCTCGCCAATGTATTGGCGGGCGCGATTGAAGGTGGCCGCGACGTTGGACGAGCTAGGCAAGACCAACGAGGCGACCAAACTGCTCGAGGGCATGATCGCCGAGCGCAAGGAACGCGCCGACGCGGCGCAAGCCTTGGGCGACTTGCTGCGCAGCAAGGAAAAATTCGCCGAAGCGGCCAAGGCCTACGACATCGCGATTGAACGCACGCCCAAGCCGGAGAAACGCAGCTGGACCTTGTTCTATGCCCGCGGCATTGCGCTGGAGCGTTCCAATCAGTGGAGCAAAGCCGAGGCCGATTTCCGCAAGGCACTCGAGCTGTCGCCCGATCAGCCCTACATATTGAACTATCTGGGCTACTCCTGGGTCGATCAGAACATCAATGTCGACGAGGGCAAGCGGCTGCTGGAGAAGGCGGTGCGGCTGAAACCCAATGACGGCGCCATCGTCGACAGCCTGGGCTGGGCCAATTACCGGCTGGGCGATATGCCTCGCGCCATCGACTTGCTGGAACGTGCCGTGGCGTTGGTCTCGACCGATTGGACGGTCAACGATCATCTGGGCGACGCCTATTGGCGGGTCGGTCGCAAACTCGAGGCTCGCTTCCAATGGCAACGCGCGCTGACCTTGAAGCCCGAGGCAGACAAGGTGCAGGAGATCGAGAACAAAATCTCCAGCGGCTTGCCGGACGCCTCGCCCAAGCAATAGCGCCAAATAAAGTAGGGCTCGTGTCGTCCGTCGCTACACTCACGCGCGGAGCGCCGGCCCCAGCCGCGCGGCGCGTGAGCGCGCCAGCCAAAGTCAATCTTTACCTGCGCGTCGTCGGACGCCGGGCCGACGGATATCACCTGCTCGATTCGCTGGCGGTGTTCGTCGACCTGGCCGACGCGCTGACCTTCTCGTTGGCGCCGACCGCGACCTTACGGCTGCGCGGTCCTTACGCGCAGGCGGTGGGCGATGGCGAAAATCTGGTCGAACGCGCCGGCCGTTTGCTGCAGGGCGCCGCGCCGCCCGAGTCCGGCTGCGCCCAACTGGGTGCTGATGTTGAGATCGAAAAGAATATCCCCGTTGCCGCTGGTTTGGGCGGCGGTTCGGCCGATGCCGCGGCAGCGCTCGACGGCTTGAACGAATTGTGGCGGCTCGGTTTGGACGAAAGCGTGTTGGCGGTGCTGGCGGCGCAATTGGGTGCGGACGTGCCAGTGTGTCGGTTTGGCCGCCCGGCGTTGATGTCGGGGATTGGCGATACGATCGTCCCGGCACCGGCGTTACCCGAATTCGCCCTGCTTCTGGTCAATCCCAACCGTGCGGTCGCGACCGCCGATGTGTTTAGGCATTTGTCGCCGCCTTTTGTACCGCCGGCGCCGTTGAATGAAGCGCCCAGCGATGCCGCAGCCTTGGCGGAGGCGCTGAGGCAACGCGGCAACGGTTTGACCGACGCGGCGATCGCGCTGTGCCCCGAAATCGGCGAGGCCCTGGCGCAACTGGCACGCCTGGAGAATTGCCTGTTGGCGCAAATGTCGGGCAGCGGTGCCACCTGCTTTGGCTTGTTTGCCGATCTTGCGCAGGCACAACGCGCCGAAGCGCAATTGCAACAGATGCGGCCGCATTGGTTCGCGCGCGCCTGCAGGGTGTTGCGCTAGCGCCGCTTCACAGCCCGAGCGTCAATCGAATCGAACGTAACGACGTCTCGAAGAATCCGCCGCTGAGTGAGCTGATATCGCAGCAATGGTTGAGTTTCCAAGTCGGGATGTAAACCAGGGCCAGCGCCACCATGAAGAAACCACCGGTGCGCGATACGTGGGTGGGAGCGTGGTGCGATGTCGGTTGAACGGCGAGGAACAGACAAATCGACGATAGGCCGATCAGGTTGATCCAGCGGCCCCAATCCCAACCGAAAGCGAACAGGATCACTTGCGGCGCGATCACCAGTGCCAGCAAGCGCCACGGCAACGGCGTGTGCCCGTCCAGACGCTGCGCCTCACGAATCGCCAAGGTTGGAAGCAATGCCAGCAAGAAGCTGGTGAGGTACAGCAATATGGATATCGGCTTGTGCAGGATACGCAGATCGAGTTCGACGAGGTTCGAGAAATTCCAACCT
>JBBSNV010000429.1:0-2634 GCA_038260375.1 Reyranellales bacterium | reverse complement strand
TGACGAATCGAATAGTCGTGCGCTATACGGTGGAATTACCGTGTTGGTTTCATTTAATCGCAGGCCAGGCCTTGGCGTAGGGCAAAAGCGATCTCGTCCATCGCACGAGCGGCGGCGGCGATAGTGCCGGTAAAACCGGCAAATCCGTGGATCAGGCTGTCGAAATTGCGATAGATCACCGGCACACCGGCGGCGTGCAATTTTTCGGCATAAGCCTTGCCTTCGTCGCGCAACGGGTCAAACCCGGAGGTGCACAGGAAGGTGGGCGGCAAGCCGCCAAGATTGGTGGCCAGCATGGGCGAAACCCGCCAATCGCTGGCCTGACTTTCGTTTTCCAGATAGTTGTCGCGGAACCACTTCATCATCGGGATGGTCAGCAGAAAGTCGCGGCCGCAGCTTTGATACGACGGGCGATGTTCAAACAAATCGGTCGCCGGATAGATCAGCAGCTGGAACGCTGGGATGGGGCCGCCGCCATCGCGCAACAACATGCTGCACACCGTGGCCATGCTGCCGCCGGCCGAATCGCCGCCGATGGCGACGCAGTCTGGCCGGCCGCCCAGGCTTTCGGCGTGCTCGGCGACCCATCGGAACGCGGTCAAGCAATCGTCGATCGCGGCCGAGAATTTATTCTCCGGCGACAGGCGATAGCCGACCGATACGACGATGCAGCCCGACTTGGCAGCCAGGTAACGGCACGGCTTGTCGTAACAGGCGATGTCCCCGACGGTCCAGCCGCCGCCATGGAAATACACCAGGGTGCCGCGCGGCCGTGCCGCGGTTTTCTCCGGCCGGTAGATGCGGACGGGAATGCGTCCGCCGGAACCGGGGCCAGGGCCGGGAATAGTGCGATCGACCAATTCGCCGATCGGCTGCCGGCGGCCGCCCAGCACATGCATCGACATGGCGTATTCGGCGCGCGCTTGGGCTATCGATAGCTCTTGCAGTGGCGGACGGCCGGTGTGTTCGATCAGCTTCAGCAGCCATTGCGTGCGGGTGTCGAGCAGAAAACCATCGACCGTGCGGCCAGGCCCGGTTAGCACCGAGATCCAGGACAACGGCAAGCGCAATAGCACGCGCGAGACCCGGGCTTTGATTTCTTGCAGCAGATCGGCCATGTGACGCGCGCCCCTCAAGACCGGCGCAGTATATCGGCTTGGCCCCGGTCTTCCAGGTATCTCTAGCGCAGCCTATCGCAGCTATCGACGGCGCACGGCGCCGGATCTGTTCTTGACGGCGGCGATGATCGATTGGCGTCGCTGCGGCTGCGCGTCGGACCGACCGGCCACAGCCTGGGTCATTGCCACGCCTTGCGCCGTGGTCATGCTCTGTTGGCGCGCGCCGGACAGCCCGTTGGCGCTGAGGCGCGGCTTGCTGCTGTGCCTTGCGTATATCACCGCGCCCAGAACGGCGAGCGCTACGGCGATTATCAGGATGATCTCGGAGGTGACGGTCGTTAAAAAATCCATCTGTATTTATAGCAGACGGTAGCGGGTTAAGCTTGCCCCATCTTCGCTCGGATGGTGTCCACCAGACGCCGTCAGCGCGACCGATTTGGGCGCGCCCGACCCTTGGATTGCTCGCGGGCGATCAGCATGAGCTGCTGGTGCCCGCCCCAGTGATGGCCAGCCAAGGGCGAGCCGTCTTTGTGCAGTACGCGATGGCAGGGCAGCGCCATCGCCAAGGTGTTGTGCGCGCAAACCGTGCCGACCGCCCTAGCCGCGCGCGGTGCGCCGATCTTGATGGCGATCGCGCCGTAACTCGTGGTTTGGCCGGGCGGCACTTGGCGCAATGCCTTCCACACTTTCTGCTGGAACGGCGTGCCCCTGATGTCCAACGGCACATCGAGGCCACGCGTCGGATCGGCAATGAATTTGGCGATCTTCTTCAGCACGCCCTGTTGGCCGCGTTGGTCGTCGATCAAATGCGCGGCGGGAAATTTGCGTTGTAGCTTGGGCAGCAGGTGTTCGGTCTCCTGCTCGATCAGGATCGCCGCCACGCCTTTGGCGCTCGATGCCACCAGTAATGGCCCTAGCGCCGAGTAGCCGGTGGCGTAGCGCAGCATCTCTTCGGGCTTGGCGCGGCGCTTGGCGCGCTTGGGTTTGGCGATCACGGCTAAAGCAGCCCCGCGCTCTTGAAACTGGTATGGCCCTTGCGGCCGATGACGACATGATCGTGCAGTGCAATGCCCAGCGTATCGGCCGCAGCTTTCACTTCCTGGGTCATCTCGATATCGGCTTGCGACGGCGTGGCGTCGCCCGACGGATGGTTGTGCACCATTATCAGCGAGGAGGCGCCCAATTGCAGCGCCCGCTTGACCACTTCGCGCGGATAAACCGGCGTGTGATCCACGGTCCCTTCCTGCTGCACCTCGTCGGCGATCAAGCCGTTCTTGCGGTCGAGGAACAGCAGGCGAAATTGTTCCGTCTTGTTATGCGCCATGGTGGTGCGGCAGTAATCGAGCAGCTTTTGCCATGAGCCGATCACGGGCCGGTCCGCCACCTCTTCGCGCGCCAATCGGCCGGCGGTTTCGCGCAGCGCCTTGAAATGCACCACGCTGTGATGGTCGAGATCTAATTCGGCCAACAGCTCCGGCGACGCCGCCAGCACACCGCCCAAACTGCCGAAGCGCTC
>JBBSNV010000428.1:0-2637 GCA_038260375.1 Reyranellales bacterium | reverse complement strand
CGTTGCGCCGCGCGGCGCGCGGTTAGGCGAAGGGGTTTTTCTCGCCCGCCCAGTGCCGCTTGATCAGCGGGAACTGAAAGAAGGTGAACAGTAAGGTCAGCGGCAGGATGCCGAAGGTCTTGAAGGTGACCCATAGGTCGGTGCTGAAATAGCGGCGCGTCAGCTCGTTGAGGATCGCCAGCACCACGAAAAAGCCGATCCAGCGCAGGGTCAGCACGCGCCAGCCCGCGTCGTCGAGCGAGAGCGCCGAGCCGAACATGATCTTCAGGAAGTTGCGGCCCAGCGCCACGCCGGCAGCCAGGATGCCGGCGAACAGCAGATTGACGATGGTTGGCTTCAGCTTGATGAACAGATCGTCCTGCAGCCACAGGGTCAACCCGCCGAACAGCAGCACGAAAAAGCCGCTGACCAGCGGCATGATCGGCACCTTGCGCTCGACATACCAATTGACCGGAACGGCGATAGCGGTGGCGACCACGAACACGGCGGTGCCGGTGAAAATGCCGAACTTGGAATTGGCCAGGAAGAAAAGAACCAACGGCCCTACTTCGCAGATCGGCCGGACCCATTGCCTCATACGCTTTCCAATCCCAGCAACGAGCGGGCAAACGATTCCGCATCGAACGGCCGCAAATCGTCGATGCCTTCGCCCACGCCGATCGCCACCACCGGCAGTTTGAATTTCTCGGCCAAGGCCACCAGCACGCCGCCGCGCGCCGAGCCGTCCAGCTTGGTCACCACCAGCCCGTTGACTTGAGTCATCTCGCGGAACACCTCGACCTGCGCGTGGGCATTCTGGCCCACCGTGGCATCCAGCACCAGCAGGCAGGAATGCGGCGCGCTGGGCTCGAGCTTGCGCAACACGCGCACGATCTTGGCCAGCTCTTCCATCAGCCCGGTCTTGTTCTGCAGCCGGCCCGCGGTATCGACCAGCAACACGTCGATATTGTTAGCGCGCGCCTTTTGCAGCGCGTCGAACGCCAGGCCGGCCGGATCGGCGTTTTGCGCGGCGGCAATCACCTCGACCCCAGCGCGCTCGCCCCACACTTTGAGCTGCTCGACCGCAGCGGCGCGGAATGTGTCGCCAGCTGCGATCATCACGCTCTTGCCCTCGCCGCGCAGCAGATTGGCCAGCTTGCCGATGGTGGTGGTCTTGCCCGAGCCGTTGACTCCAACCACCAAAGCCACGTGAGGCCTATGCGTGGCATCCACGGTCAGAGGCTGCGCCACCGGCTTCAAGATGGCGGCGATGTCGGCGGCGAAACGTTCGCGCACCTCCAACTCGTTGACGTCCTTGCCGAAGCGGTCCTTGGCCAGATTGCCGACCAGGCGCGCCGCCACGCCGACGCCGATATCGGCGCCGATCAGCAATTCCTCGAGCTGGTCCAAAGTGGCCTGGTCGAGCTTGCGGGTGGTGAACAACCCGGTGATGCCGCCGGCCAGCTTGCTGGCGCTGCGGCTCAATCCGGCGCGCAACCGGCCGAGCCAGGACTTCTTCTCGCCACTCATACCAGCAGCGACCGATCCAAAGTGCCGGCGAAGGCGATCGCCACCGGGCCGGTCATCAACACATGATTGTCGGGCAGCCATTCGATGGTCAGTCTGCCGCCGTCCAACGTCACTTCGGCCTTGCGGCCCGTCAGGCCACGCCGCGCCGAGGCCACCAATGTGGCGCAAGCGCCGCTGCCGCACGCCAAGGTGATGCCGGCGCCACGCTCCCATACCCGCAAGCGGATCTGGTTGTCGCCGGTGATCTGCACCACTTCGATATTGGCGCGCTGGGGAAAGATCGGGTCGTGCTCCAGCTTCGGCCCCAATTCGCTCAAGGCGATGGCTGCAGCGTCGGGCACGAAGAAAGTAGCATGCGGGTTGCCGATATTGGTGGCCACCGGATCGCGCAACGGTCCCAACGCCAGCGGCACATGCAAGGTGTCGCAAGCTTGGCGCAACGGGATCTCGCGCCAATCGAGCTTGGCCGGGCCCATATCGACGCTGATCAAACGGCCGCCAGCATCGCGCGAGGATTCCGCATCAAGCAATCCGGCGACGGTTTCGATGATGGCGTGATTGGCTTTCTTTTCGTCCATCAGCACGGCAGCGACGCAGCGCGTGGCGTTGCCGCAGGCCTCGACTTCGCCGCCATCGGCGTTGCGGATGCGCATGAACACGTCGGCCAAGGCGGAACGCGCCGGCTCGATCACGATCAGCTGGTCGCAGCCCACGCCGGTGTGGCGGTCGGCGATGGCGCGCACTTGGGCATCGCTCAAATCGAGCGCCCCGTTTCGCGCGTCGATCACGACGAAATCGTTGCCCAGGCCATGCATTTTGGTGAACGGCAATTCGCTCATGGCGCGATATATAGGCGTTCGGCGGCTTCAAATCTATGGCATTTCAGCCGTTTCCCATTGCCGTCGCTAGGCTGCCCCGGCTCTAATGGCGCACCGCATTGCGAGAGGGGAAAAATGGCCAAAACCGTCGATTATTACGTCACGTTGATCTCACCCTGGACCTATCTGGGCTCGCAACGCTTCGAGCAGATCGTCAAGAAGCACGGCGCCACGGTGCGCATTTTCCCGGTCGATTTCGGCGTGATCTTTCCCGCCACCGGTGGCCTGCCCTTGGCCAAGCGCGCGCCGG